>WFQD01000061.1 GCA_015487265.1 Sulfurimonas sp.
AGTGAAAGTGCCTCTTTTTGATGCTTCTCGTTGTGGTCATATCCTACAATAGCGTTTACAAAAGGTTGTTTTTTTAATGCAAGAGCAAGAGAACCTCCCATAAGCCCAAGTCCAACAATAGCAATATTCATAACTTCTCTTTGTAATTATTTTTTCAAATTATACTCAATTTACCCTAGATTAACCTCATAATGGATAAAATCTCTTCTAATTTTATAAATGGATAGTAGATGAAGATATTATTACCCCTGTTTTTGCTTTTATATATCACGCTTTTGCAAGCCGAACCTCTTAAAAAAGTAACGTTTGACGGATTAATTCACCTTTCACCAAGTGTAGCACTTCGGATGCTCCCCTTTGAAGTGGGTGATGAGATTGATGAAGAAGATGTTGATAAGGCGATACAAAAATACTTCAAACAAGGCTATTTTAACGATATTTGGAGTGAATACCAAGAGGGTGTGCTGACATTTTATTTTAAAGAAAAAGCAACAATATCCAAAGTAGAACTCAAAGGGTGGAAAGAGAACGATAAAGATGTACTTGATTCTGTTGTGCAGATTAAAAAAGGGACTCTTTATGATGAGAAAAAGCTTGAAGCAGCAAAGAAGCGTATTGTAGCAGCTATTTCGCAAGATGGTAAGATTGATTCTGTTGTTGAGATACAAAAAGAGTTTTTGGAAAATGGATCACTCAAAGTGACTTTTTTGGTCAACGAAGGGGAGGAAATTATCATCAATCAATTACGTTATTCAGGTGTCAAACAACTTGATAGCGATGATTTTGACAGTGTCATAGCTAATAAAGAACACCAATTTATGGGATGGTTCTGGGGGCGTAACAGTGGAAAGATGTCACTGCCAAATCTGCAGTATGATAATCTCCGAATTCGTGACTTTTATATGCAGCATGGTTTTTTGGATGCAAAAGTCAAAGAGCCGTTTGTTAGGGTGAATTTTGATAATTATACCGCAAAAATGAGTTATGAAGTGGATGAAGGGAAACCTTATAAAATAACACATGTTGGGATTGAACAGCAACGTCATGTTATTGAAGATGCAAAACTCAAAGAGGTTCTTTCACTCAAAGAGGGTGAAATTTTTGATATCAATAAATTTAGAAAAGATTCAGAGAAAATTAAAACGATGATAGCGGATAAAAGCTATGCTTTTGTGCAGGTTGTGCCTGATTTGAAAAAAAATAAAAAAGATCACACTGTTGATGTCTTTTTTCGTATCTCACCGGGTGATAAAGTAAAAATTCGTAATGTCATCATTTCAGGAAACAATCGTACACTCGATAGAATTATTAGACGTGAGCTCTATCTTGGACCGGGAGATATGTACTCTTTGACTGATTTAAAAGATTCTCGTAATGCTATTGGACGTTTAGGTGATTTTGATAGTAACACCATAGAAGAGAAGCGTATCGATAACCACACGATGGATTTAGTAGTAAAGGTAAAAGAAGCACCTACTGGGAATATACAAATTGGTGGTGGTTATGGCTCATATGGAGGACTCCTTTTAAGTATTGGTGTTAATGATAGAAATATTTGGGGGAGTGGTATTAGTGTAGGACTCAAAGCGGAAAAATCACAAACAACAAGAAACTACTCATTTAATATCTCAAATCCACGCCTCAATGATAGTGATTTTAATGGAAATTTCTCCATCTACACCTCTTCGTATGAATATAACGATTATACTGTCTTTTCAGATGGTGTTACTGTTGGTGCAGGGCATAGATTTGGACGTTTTGTCAGTGGCTATCTAGGGTATGGATACTCAAAAAATGCATATAAATTTGGGAGTGATTTTAATGCTTCAGCTTATAATACCTACTATTTTGAAGATTATTCAAAAAGTTCTGTAACGATAAGTGCACGATGGGACAATACTGATGATTATTATCTTCCTCGTCATGGATTTGTCCTTTCTCAAAGCTTTGAAAAATCGGGACTTGGAGCAGATGCAAACTTCTTCAAAGGGAGAACAAACTTTAGTACTTATAAAGGGTTGAATGATTACGTTGGATTTGATGCAATCTTCCGCTATAAGGCACGTTTTTATACAGTACTTGATAATGGTTATATCCCACTTGCTGAAAAGTTTTATATGGGTGGTATTGGGAGTGTTAGAGGATATGAATCTTACTCTATTTCACCTATGATTGAAGATTCAACCGGTAATACTACTATAGATGGCAAACAAGCAAGACGGGTAGGGGGGACTGAAACATTTTCTAACTCTGTTGAGGTCTCTTTTCCACTTATCCCTAAAGCAAAGATGCGTTTGGTGACATATTTTGATTGGGGAACAATAAGTGATAAAATCACAAAAAATTTACTAACAAATGGTGAGTCTCGTGCAGGATATGGAGCAGGATTAGAGTGGTTTTCACCTGTAGGACCTATTCAGCTTATGTTTTCACAACCGCTTCTCTCAAAAAATTATGACAAAACAGCAACGTTTGAGTTTACAATGGGGCAGAGATTTTAATCTAAAAATCTAACCTCAAAACTCTGGTCACAAACAAGTTTAGAGATGCTTTCTTGTACCAGATAAAGATTGTGTTGTGACGCAACAGACAAAATTCCATCCTTAAAACTAAGTTCAAAATCTATATTTCGTGGTCTGTGACTCAGTAGTACAATTGAGAGGGAGAGTAAAAAACTCAGTGCATTAGTGGTTTTTGCATCGGGTAAGAGTTGTGCATATTTTTGCAGGTGTGATTCTGCTGGAAGTTTGTTTTTTGCATATTTTGCAAGAGTTGCTATAAGGGTTATACTTTTATGGGTAAAACCATACTCCAAAGCAGTTTGAATAAGATAGTATGTATGCTTGTTTTGAGAGTAAAAATGAACCTTACTCCCAATAGGGTATAATTTTGCTGCAAGTGCTAACTCGTAGCGATAATTTTGGTCGATATGCAGATATTCACTTGTGAGATCAAAAAGTTGTTTTGCAATGTGGTTGAGATTGTTTGCATATGTCTTGTCATACAAATTCGAATCGAGAAGATACTTCACTGATGTGTTAAAGTTATGTGGAAATCGATGCTTGGAATTTCTAAGCAAATCTGCAAGGTAAACCCCCTCACGAACTCCAACACCGCTTGTAATAATAGAGGTAAAGGTGATTTTTTGCATAACACGCTGTAGTATTAAAGCTCCTGGTTTAATTACATCAAAACGATTATGTTTAATACCAAGTTCTTTGAGTTGAAGTTCATCTGCTGATAAAATCTTAGTGATATAAGCATTAAAAGTGCTCACTTCTGGTGCAAAAGCATGAAGCTTTCCTAATGGATAAGCGCTCTTTTGGATAATAGCTCCCGCAATTGCACGGAATGTCCCCCCTATGCCAACAAGGGTAGAAATCTGTGTGATATCGAGTTGTTGGAGTTGTGTGTCAATATACTCTTTTGCACCTTCTATGTCGTCTCTATCAAAAAAAAGCTCTTTTATACGAACTGTTCCTAATTTTAGTGAGAAAGTATTTGAAATGTTGTGGTTGTCAATCAAACTAAATTCGGTTGATCCCCCTCCAATATCAATAGTAAGTGCTTCTTTGAGAGGTGGGAGAAGATTTGAACATGCAACTGCTCCAAAGTATGCTTCTTTCTCTCCTGAAATCACTTTGATATTAAGTTTTAATTCTTTACGTACGCGATGAAGAAAATCTTTTTGATTTGGAGCATCACGAAGTGCAGAGGTTGTAACACAAAGTATTTTACGAACTTTAAATGATGTGGTGATATTGACAAAATCACGCAATGCATCAAATGTTCTTTGCATCGGTATTTCTTGAAGATTGCCATTATGTTTATAGGCATCTTCAGAGATACGTACCTTGCTTTTTTCCTCATGAAGGAGGTGAAAGGCATAACGGGATGTTTTTTCATAGATAACCATTCTAACCGAGTTAGAACCTATATCTATAACACTGACCCGCTTTGCCAAAACTAAAACTCTTCTTGTTCTTGAATCTGTTTGTATTTGAACTGCAATTCTGCAATCGACTCTACGTTGTCTTTATCTGGGACTATACAATCAACAGGACATACTGAGATACATGCAGGTTCATCATATACTCCCACACATTCAGTACAACGATCTGGATCGATATAGTAGATAGGGTCTCCCTCTTCAATAGCGATAGTTGGACACTCTTCACGACATGCATCACATGCGATACACTCTTCATTGATAATTAGAGCCATTAAGACACCTTATATATGTTTTTAATTTAAGTGACCGATTTATAACAAAATAAAGCTTCAAGATTTTTGAAGTCTATTTAAAAGTTGGTAAAATACATGAGAGTTTAGAGTTGAGTTGGAGTGATGCAACAGTTCCTTCAATCCCATCTGTGCGATTTTGCAGCTTTATTTTCGCACCCAAAGCATCTGCTGCACTTTTTGCTAAGAAAAGCCCAAGCCCAACACCTGATTTATTTCCTTGACGCTTAAAAGGAGCAAACAAATCGATACTCTCATCAATCCCACACCCCTCATCTATCACCTCTATGAGCAAGCCAGAATCATCTTGGCTGCTTCTAAGCAAAACAGTTTTTTCTTTTGGGGTGAATTTGAGAGCATTTTGTAAAAAGTTTTGGATGATTTGGTTAAGCAGGCTTACTTGCAGGGTTGCCATAAAGCCATCAGGATGAAATTCCATCTCAAGTTTTTTCCCCTCATTTTCTGCAAGGAGTTTAAAATCATTTGCTTTTTGTTTAAGGATGGATATGACATCAACTTCAACAGGTTTATCAAGTTGTGCACCCTCTTGACGACCAATATTTAGGATGTTTGAGACAATGATGTTCATCTCATCGATAGTTTTATTTGTTGTTTGAAGCGCTTCTATATACTCCTGGGAAGAGCGTTTTTTAATGAGTGTTACTTGATTTTTGAGCTTAATGACAGCAAGTGGAGTTTTAAGCTCATGTGCTGTTCCGATAAAAAGCTCTTTTTGGTACTTCACAAAGTTTTGAATACGTGAAATAAGGTGGTTAATAGTAATACCTAAAGGTTCAAATTCACTTGGCAATGACTCTACTTTAATGGGCTTCATTAGGTGCTCATTCATATTTGAGAGTTTGGCACTGAGTGTTTTTACGGGTGTGACAAGCATCTTGGAGATTACTACAGCGTAGATGATAACAAGTAAAAAACCTGCAATATTGATAATAAAAATATAGTGAAGTAT
>WFQD01000062.1 GCA_015487265.1 Sulfurimonas sp.
ACGAGCTACCGAACTGCTCTATTCCGCGGTATGTAACAAAAAAGAAGCTGTTTCTCTTTTTGTATGCGGAATTATAGTAATTTTTTTTTTATATGTCAAGAGTTTTTTCACAAAAATAGTAATTTTACTTTTTGTAAAAGAATATCCAAAAAAACAGATAAAACAAATATTATTTATGCTTATTTTATAAGTTGTTTGGTAGAATAAGAATAATTAAATTAAATGGAGTTTTCACACTATGAAACTATCGCACATATTTTTGCCTTTTCTTCTCACTTTTCTTTTTTTCAGTGGTTGTGCAAAATCTAATGCAGAAAAACAGGTTGAAAAAAAAGATGATAATGTTAGTATTCGAATAGAAGGTTCTACATTTGCTTCACAAACACAAATGCTTATTTCTTCTGTTCCAGGATATGTTAAAAATGTTTTTGTAAAAGATGGAGATAGAGTCAATAAAGGCGATCTCATTTTCACCTTAGACAAAGAGCTTATTCAACTCGATATAGATACTTTAAAAGAAGACATTGCATCACTTGAACGTATTCGCAACCATAAAACAGCGAGAACCAAAGGTGAAAAAAATATCCCTGCTATCAATTTAGCTGCCATTGAATTACGTAAGATTGCTTATTTGAAATCAAAAGGGTATATTCATTCCTTTGAAGAGAACCAATTTAAGAAAAATTATATCAATGCAATTTATGATAATTCCAACTCAGGAGTCCAGGATAACTACGAAAGAAACCAAAATGTGGGTAGAGATATAGCACGAAAAAGAGCAAAACTCAAAAAACTTCAGTATAACCTTGAGCATGCTGATGGTCATGCCCCAATCTCCGGTTATATTACAAAACTCAATGTAAACATTAGAGAGCATATACAAGAAAACCAAAAAATATGCAAGATTGTAGATATTGACACTGTTGTTGTACGTGCTGGATTTGCAACAGGCTTACTCCCTTACATTAAAAAAGGCGGAGAAGTAGAAATCACTTTTATGACAGTTCCTTCTTATAAAGTCAAAACAAAAATCACAAAAGTAAACCCTATGGTTGATAACGATTTCAATAATATGACGATTGAAATGAAAGTACCAAACAACAATTATATTTTGCAAGAAGGAACACGTACACTCGTACATGTAGCTTTATCTGAAAAAGGGCAAGAGTCAATTAAAGAGTACTTTAGACAAAATGACAAAGACAGAATTGTTCAGATAAGTTCTGAAATCTAATATAAAAAGACTCTTCCTAAAGGAAGACTCTTTTTTGTAAAAACATCTTTCTCAAAATCAAGTTCAATCACCACCCCTTCCCTACTGTTTAAAAGCCATTTATTATTGTAAGCATCATAAATTTTTTCTTTTTTTGGAATAAAATCTGAAAAAACTTTTATAAATTTTCTTCTCTTATAGGCACTTGAGACAAGAACAAAGCCTTTTTCAAAAAAACGTATATACCCATGCAATGCATTTAATGGCTGGTATGTATTTCCAAGTGGTTTTCCTAAATCGTAAAAGTATATTTCATCCCGCTCAAGTACTCTGTTTTGTTGTACTTCACCGTAAACTATACTTGCGGTAAGTTTTCCCATAGCATAACCATAATAGATGGCATTTTTAGGCTTCACAGTTTTATATTGCCCTGAAGCAATTACTACATACTTCGGTGCAAGATAATTCATATAAATAAAATTTTTAAATCCATCTTTTCTATACTTCTTTTTATAAGAATCAAGTAGCTTAAGAAAAGATAAAGAGTCATCTATTGTTTGAGAATTTGCATATATAGGATAGTAACGTGTAATATCAGTTTCTTTTACATTTTTCCCATCTATTTGCATCGAACCTTGGAATTTTTCTACTGTAGTAATGTAGCTCTCAGTCATATCATAATCAACTGATGCAAGTAAAGCATTATCTCGAAATGCTTGATTCGTTACTATAAAAACACCACGCTTATGTAAGGCAGTATAAAATTTATGCACCTGTTCAAGATAGCTCTGTTTTGGATAGTGTGTTTTGACAAAATTATACATCATTTTATTTTCAGGTTCACTCAAAAACTTACTAGAAGCCCAATCAAAAAATACACCATTATACGCTTTTTTTTTGAGATGTGCAACAAGGTTATCTACACGTGCATTGAAGGTATTTTTATCAAAATAATTGTAGTAATAATCTTCACACCATGCATATCCATTGTGTTTACAGTGCACAAAAGGTCCCTCTGGATTGAGAGTGCTTTGCTCTTTCTCTGCAAGAAGATACTGAACAAAATCTCTATTTACCCCACTTGTATAGTAATAAAATGCAGGCATCCAATCATATCCTATATGATACTTACTCTTAAGAACACCTTTCTTGCGCAAGACTTGTGGTGTAATATCGGCATCATTGACACCACCTACCTGCACAATTTGAAACTTTTCTATCCAATTTTTATCATACTCTTTACTAAATGGTACACCTGTAGCATATGCACCTTTCACATAATGAATAATGCCTTTGGTATCACTGAGCTTAAAAGCTGTAGCATCCACTAATTTTGAATTTTTCAATTCCTCTGCAGCAAAAGCACTCTGTGTAAGTAGCACAAATAAGCTATAACTATAAAGAGATTTGAAAGACATATAAACCCAATTAATTTTGAAAATATTTTTTTGAAATCAAAGACTTCGCAGCGAGGTATCTATAAAAATCAGTATTGTATATAATATGTTTACTCACAAAATACCCATAAAGAAAACTCAAAGGAAGAGAGAGTGTCTTTACAACAAGAAGATTAGTAATATAAGACTTTAAAAGTACAATAAGCCCTAATGCAAGAGAATTACCAATAATAACAGCTATCCAAAAAATAAGCATTTTTATTTTGAGTAATTTTTTTTCTTTAATGCTAAATGTATAAAAGAAATTCATATAAAATTGAAAAATATTTGAGAGTAAAAAACCAAAAGAGACAGCAATAATATAATTTACTGCTAACCCGCGATAGAGAGTATACATTGTAGAATAATCAATACCTACAGTTAAAATACCTACTATAAGGTATTTAACAATTCGGGCATTGATTATTTTTTTTAACATCCTCCTTACATCTCATTCATTTTTTTCAATAATGCAATTTTAATATCTAAATCTTTTTCTGGTTCTGCTTTCATGTCAAGACTTAAAAATTGGAGTAAAAATTGGATTCCTAAAATAACAGGTAAAGCAGTTGCAAGTTCTGACCCATTATCTGAAGCTGTTATACCATGAATAATGCCAAGTAACAACAAAGGTAAACCGATAGCAAGATACAATGAACCTGCATTAAAATTATATATAAAATACTCTAATTTAATACGTTTGATAAAACCCTTCAATAATTTCATAGGGAAATCCATAAGAACTTTTTTAATACTCAAAGAACTCTCTTCATCACCATATTGTGCGGGCATTGACACATCTTTTGTAACAGCACCAACAATATTGAGATTAATCAGCATATCACTCTCAAAAAAGTAGCGTTTATCTAAACTGTCTAAAGGTAAATCTTGCAAGGCAAATCTATAGATAGCAGTATATCCATTTGTAGGATCCATAATCGTCCAGTATCCACTCGCAGTTTTCACAAGAAAAGAGAGCACACTATTACCAAAAAGTCGTACACTTGGCATTGATTTGAGTGCTTCTGCATCTCTAAAGCGATTTCCTTTTGTATAATCAGCTCGATTTTCTATAAGTGGCTTAAGAAGTGGTAACATTAAATTTGGATCCATCTGTCCATCACCATCTACTTTTACAACAATATCTGCTTCAAGTTCAAGGGCTTTTTTGTACCCACTCACCATAGCACCACCAACACCCTGATTTACTTCATGGCGAACTATGTGTACCTTCTCCATTCCCTCAACGACTTTATAGGATTCATCAGGACATTTATCATCTACAACAATAACATCATTAACATATTCAGGCAATGTTAAAACAACATCTTTTAAAAAAGGTTTGACCCTATAACTTGGTATCACAACGGCAATATTTATACTATGTAATTTATCAATCATCTTTTTCCCACTTCGATTTTATTTTTACAATTTTATTGTTTAAAGATTTTTCTACATCTAAAAATGCATCCACCACAACCGATGCAAACATTTTATCTCGCATCTTATCAATCTCAACTAAAGCCTCTTCATGTGTTTTTCCTTTTCTGTACGATCTATCACCACATATACCTGTATAAAACTCTCCCAATGCTACAATTTGTGCATTGAGAGGAATTTCTGAATCTTTTAAACCAAAAGGATACCCTTTACCATCAAAACGTTCATGGTGATACTTAATAATATCTGTAATTGGATATATATGAGAGATTGGCTCCACAACTATACTTCCTATAAGAGGATGCTCTTTAATAAGATTCATCTCAGCATCATCAATATTATCTTTTTCTAATACAGTAAAGACATCACCAACCATTCCAATATCATGGAGATATGCTCCTAAAGAGATAGCATCGATGGCATCTTCTCCTAAGAAAAGTGATTTTGCAATTTCAACAGAGATAGTCTGAACCATTAAAGAGTGATCTCTATAATAAGCATTTCCTATCTCCATACCTTCATTCGTGAATTTTAGTAAATCAAGATAGTTTTTCACCATCTCACTTTTCCCATCTATATTCACTAAAAAAGATCCCGCCATATCAAGAAAAGATCCAATATGTACCATTTTTTCTTGTTCTAGTTCTTTGTCATCATAAAATTCTAATTTATAAGGTGTATTTCGAATGTAAAATACTTTTTGAATAGGATGTGTCCCATTATCTAAATATTCATACACAGTTTCACCTGATTTTGTTAAAAGTTTGGCACCTTTGGCATCTGTGATTTTCATAATCAAAGCAACAAAAAACTTAAAGAACTGTGTATTGTCCATCTGCAATTTCATTAAAGATGTTGAAGTGTTTTTTCTCATATTAAGCAGTGTATCTGCCCCTTTTGCTTTAAAATTGTTAGCAATAGCCCCATAATACCCTAAAACAGAATCTAAAAATCCAGAATATTTTTGTCTATCGAGGTTGTGAAGAGTAAAGAGCATAAGCATATAATTTTTATCTTCACTCACAAATTGTTCAACAATGTAGCGACCGCTTTTTGCTTGTGCTTTCATCTCACGTTTCCCTACTCGCAATGAGGCTGAGACATCTTTGTTGTCACCAATATTTGATTCGACTTGAATATATGTATCACCGCGTAATTCATATAAAACCATATAGGTCGCTTTGAGCATGGTAGTACTTTGTAAAATCCCACTTCCAACACTCTTAATATCTTTTTGGGAAGTGACTGCTTTAAGATTTTGAGCTATCTCCTGTGCCTCAACTTTTTGTGCAATACTTCGTCTAAAATAACGCATAGCAATGAAAAACATTCCAAGAAATAAAATAAAAAATATCCACCAAAATTGGGAAAAGAAATCATTGATTAAGTTTGCAACGAAAGAGATTTGGTCAGGTAAGGTATAATTAAAATAGTACCTACTTTTTTCAAAAATTGTCAATTTTTCTTCCTTAATGATTCAATGTATTCATGATTATCAATCTCATAAACAGTCACTGTCTTTGTCTGATAATATATCTTAACATTCTTGTGATTATGCTGATACATCACAACCCATGCTTTTAAATTGGCTTGAATGTTACCTCTCCACCTATAGTACCACTGCCCAAGTCCTCTATAGGCATTTTTTGCATTTTCTGTAAATATAAACACTTTCTCTGTCGGAATTTCAAGATATTTTGCTTCAGGAGAGTACTTCATGAGAAAGTTTTGTGCATTTATGTGGTAGCCTTTATTTCTAATTTTTGCAAAACTCTGTACATATGCCACACCGCTCCAACTAAAAGGACGATTTTCTTCATTTATTTTTAATATTGCAGCAGGAATTGAAGTGTATTGTACCATGTTAATATTTCTCCAAAACTTTGCTGTATTGTAGTGTTTTGGTAAAGCAAAAACAAAAACGACAAAGATAACATACATTGAAACGAGCATAACTTTGTTTGCATGTTTCTTAAAGAGCAACGTGACGGCTTTGTTATAAAAATAATAAAAATGAAAAGAGAGCATAACTGTCAATGCTATAAAAAGGTACTCTGCTAAACGCCCTTGTCTTGAGAGGACAATGGTACCTGCATGGGGACCATAGTAAGCGATAAAAACTCCCGTCGTGTAAAAGAGCATAGCATAATTTAAAAACTTATCTTTCGTAAAAGCAGCACGAATAAATCCAAGAATCAGTAAAACAAAATAGCTTGCATGTAAAGGAGTAAAATCAACTATAGAGACTGATTCAAATCCAGCTTTAACAGTATGAGCAAGTCCTTTTGTCCCTATCAAGTCATCTAAGAATGGTGCGGCTGCTCCAACTTCTGGTGGTACACCATACTTAATCATAGAAAGAACCCAAAAGCTTCCAAAAAAAGCTGATAGCCCAACAACTTTGAGTATGTTGAGTAATAATCTTGTCTGGTATTTTCCAGTTAAGATTGCCGCTATTGCTATCAAAAGACTTACAACAACAAGAACAATAGCCCCACCCGCATGAAATATAAAAACTAAAAAAACTGTTAAAGTATACATTAATAAATAAGCATTTTCACGTGTCTGTAGCAGTTTTGCAAAAAAGTAAGTATTGAGTAACACAAAAACAGAAGTATGCTCATATGCGAGGCTGGACATAAATCTATTGTAAGGTTGATACCCAATCTTCTTTCCATTGACGAGAACATCATGCAGACTTGGATAATAAAATTTCAATCCATGCCAATGATTAATCATTGGGTGGTCGGTTACAACAACAGTTCCTAAAACCATATCTGCAACTGGAGACATAAAGAGCATTCCAAAAAGCATCAC
>WFQD01000063.1 GCA_015487265.1 Sulfurimonas sp.
AAAATTTGGGAGCGTTTTATAAGTAAAAAAGTTACTATTGCTTATGAAGAATCTCGAGTTTATTTCAAAGAACACTCAAAATCATTAAAACTTTTTTATCACCTTTTAGGTGGTGAAAAAGCAAAAGAGTTACATATAACAGACAAAAGATTTATAAAAACTTCTCGTAACTACAGAGAGAAACTTTCTGCTTTAGGCGATACTTTTTTACTCCCTTGGCAGGATGAAAAAGCACTCTATTTACCTGAGTCTTTGGCATATTTTAAGCATAAAGAACACAATGAAATGCTTTACTTTTGGCTTGTTGGCATGGCAACTCTCATCGATACTCACAAAGGAAGTCTCCTTTTTAAAAACTTCAAAACAACAGAAGCATTGGTACAAAAATATAGTGGTTTTGCAAAGTTTTATGCAAGTGCTTTAGAAAATTTAATCAAAGATAATCCTCGATTAGCTTTTGTTAAGTCCTTAAATAGTCAAAATATAGATGAAAAAATGTTCATCTCACAACTTGACACTTACCCATGCCCCTTATGGATATACCCTTCGTTATCGAAAAATGCACTCTATAGTGAGTATGAAGATGAGGAGATTTCTCGGGGAGATAAAGAGGAGCAGATAGAGACTTTAGAGATGAAAAAAAATGCCAAAAAGATAGACGATTCAAAAGAGACGGATGGTTTTGTGGCATATCTACCTGAGTCTATTATGAGCATACTCGAACAGGTCAATGTAGATAGGGATGAGGATGATAGTTTTGACAAGGATGCTCTCTATAATGCAGAAGATTTAGATGAGATAACCCTTGGCAAGAAAAAAGCCAATCTCTCCTCACGATTGAAAATAGATTTAGACCTAGCAAATGCTTCTCAAGAAGAGTACCCTTTAGGCACTCATCTCTTAGATGAGTGGGACTACTCGAAGCAAGATTATCTCATAAACTATGTCAAAATCAATCCTTATCTTATCACAGAGATAGAAGCCTTAGAGATACCACCACATTTGAAAAAAAGTATCAAAAAGATAGAGCATGAGCTTGATTTAATGGAATTAGACCGCATCAAAAACAATCGCCTACCTTACGGAGATGAGATAAATCTTGATAGCTGGATAGAGTATAAGGGACAAAAAAATAAGTCGGGGCATCCGCAGAAATTTTATGAATCTTTTGTGAAAAAAACTCGTGATATGTCCACACTCATTTTAGCCGATGTTTCACTCTCTACTGAAGCAGGCATTACACAAGATATACGGGTAATTGACATGATTAAAGATACTCTCATCGTCTTTTCTCAAGCGCTGGTGAAACTTCAAGACAAATTTGCCATTTACACCTTCTCTTCACTTAAAAATACAAATGTCCGTTTTGAAATTATTAAAAATTTCAATGAAAAGCATACGGCATTTACACGTGGAAGAATTAACAGTATCAAGCCGGGTTATTACACGAGAATGGGGGCAGCCATCCGTGAATCTACAAACATCTTAAAAAAACAGCAAAGCAAAAATAAACTGCTACTCATCTTAAGCGATGGGAAACCAAACGATGTGGATAGATATGACGGAAGATATGGCATAGAAGATACAAAAAAAGCGATACTCGAAGCAAAAAAACTCGGTCTCACACCATTTTGTATAACCATAGATGTGGATTCGAAGCATTATCTTCCTTATCTTTTTGGAAAAAATGGCTATACCGTGATACGAGAGAGTAAAAAACTTCCGCAAATCTTGCCAGAAATATATATGAACTTAACAAAATAAAAGGGGTACTTATGCCAAAAACTTACTACTTAGAACAATCAAATGAAAAAGAACTTTTCCAAGCGGCAGCTGCTATGAATCTCCCACTCCTCATAAAAGGACCCACAGGATGTGGTAAAACACGCTTCATTGAGCATATGGGAGAGGCATTAAACCGTAAGGTTTACACCGTTGTGTGTCATGATGATTTGAGTGCTGCTGATTTGGTAGGGCGTCATCTCATTGATGAAAATGGAACATACTGGCAAGATGGTCCACTCACAAAAGCAGTAAGAGAAGGAGGTATCTGCTATCTTGATGAAATCATAGAAGCACGTAAAGATACAACTGTAGTTTTACACTCTTTAGCGGATTATCGTCGTGTGCTTCCCATAGATAGAACGGGAGAACTCATTGAAGCCCATCCTGATTTTATGCTTGTAGTCTCTTACAATCCAGGTTATCAAAATGCCCTTAAAGGCATGAAACCAAGTACAAAACAGCGTTTTCTTTCGCTTACATTTGATTATCCTGATGCAAGTACAGAAAAAGAGATTATTTTAAAAGAGAGTGGTGTAAATGCGGAAGTCGCACAAAAACTTGTCAATATTGCCCAAGAGATACGACGACTTGATGATAGCGATATTCAAGAAGCAGTCTCTACAAGACTCTTAGTCTATGCTGCAAAACTGATAGTTCAAGGCTTTGACCCCTATCAAGCTTGTATGCACTCTATTGTTGAGTCTTTGAGTGATGAAGAGGAAGTTTTGCGTGTTTTAGAGAAGTTAATGCATTTGCATTTTGAACCTACAACTATTTCCAAATAAAATCTTCATACTCTGTAGGTCTTCCCTCTAGGGTAAGGTAGGGTGTGTATTCTGCTTTGTAGGAGAGAGAGGGGCAATCTTTTACATAATAGCCGAGATAAATCCATTTTTTATGGTGTGCTTTGGCATACTCTATCTGTTTATATAAAGAGAGTTTTCCAAGGGAGTAGCTTGCATACTCTGGGTCATAGTAAAAGTATATGGAGGAGATACCATCTTCTAATATGTCTATTAAATCTACTGCTATGAGTTTTTCTTTGTCAAAGTAGAGCACTTCATAGCCAAAATCTCCATGTCCATCGATGAAAGATTGGTAGTAGTGCTCAGGAGTTGTGGGAGAGTGGTGCCACGATTTGCGCTCTTTCATGTAAAGATGATACTTTTCAAATAGAGCTAAGTGTTCTTGAGAGAGTGTCGGTGTTTGTGTGTGCATAGAGAAATTTTTACTTTTTTTTACAATGCGTTTGGCAGATTTGGAAAAAGTATAGTTTTGTGCATCTATTTTAATGCTTTGACACTCATTACAGCCACTACAAATGGGACGAAAGTACATTTTCCCAAAGCGGCGAAATCCTCGTTCTATATACTCTTGACAATCATTTGCTGTGGTGTTGTCTATGATTTTATAGTGCATATGTTGCTCTTTATCTGGAAGATAGGAGCATTTGTCATCAATGGAGAACTCTTTGAGCAGATTCATTTTAGGCTCTATTCATAGATATAAGCACACCCTCTATCATTTTATCTATATCGCCATCGAGGATAGCAGAGACATTTGAGTAGGCTTCATTGCTGCGGGTGTCTTTGACTTGTTGGTAGGGTTGCATAACATAAGAACGTATTTGATGTCCCCAGCCAATCTCACTTTTTGCAATCCCTGCTTCTTTGGCTTTTTGCTCTTCAAGTTCAAGCTCATAAAGACGTGACTTGAGCATTTTCATGGCAGTAGCTTTGTTTTTGTGTTGGCTTCTGTCGTTTTGACACTGTACGACAACCCCTGTTTCTATGTGTGTGAGTCGAATGGCTGATTCTGTTTTGTTTACATGCTGTCCACCTGCACCACTTGAACGGTAGGTATCTATGCGGATGTCTTTGTCCTCTATGGTGATGTTGATGTCATCATCAATTTCAGGTGAGACCATGACGGAACTAAAAGAGGTGTGGCGTTTGGCATTGGAATCAAAAGGGCTAATGCGAACAAGTCGGTGAATGCCATTTTCAACTTTCAGGTAGCCATAGGCATTTTCACCTTTGACTAAAATTGAAACATCTTTGATGCCCGCTTCTTCCCCATTTTGATAATCAAGCACTTCGACTTTAAAGCCGCGTTTACTTGCCCAGTTTTTATACATTCTTAAAAGCATTTCCGCCCAGTCTTGACTCTCTGTGCCACCAGCACCGGGGTGAATGGAAAGGATGGCATTGTTGGCATCACTCTCTCCACTTAAGAGGACTTCTATCTCCATGGAACGAATCTGCTCTTCGAGTGTGGGGGCATCTGCAAAGAGGGCTTCAAGAGACTCTTCATCGCCTTCCTCTTTTGCCATCTCATAGAGTTCGCTTGCATCATCAACGGCACTTTGTGCAATGGTGTATTTTTCAAGTTTTCTTGTGAGTTGCGTTTTTTCTTTTTGAATCTTTGCTGCGTTTGTCGCATCATTCCAAAAATCTTGACTGTTTTCAAGGGCTTCTATCGCCTCAAGGCGAGCCGTGATTTTTTCAGGTTCCACGACACCTGCAATGTTTTGCATTTTAATGGTAAGGTTTTTGAGCAGTTCAGTGTAT
Organism: Sulfurimonas sp.; assembly: GCA_015487265.1. Lineage (GTDB taxonomy): Bacteria > Campylobacterota > Campylobacteria > Campylobacterales > Sulfurimonadaceae > Sulfurimonas. The sequence continues at coordinate 4,356 of WFQD01000063.1, forward strand.
TCGTAGTTATCCATAAATCAAGTCCAATATTGTATAATTGCGATTATATAAAAATGAGGCTTAAAATGAAGATTATTCGGGAACCTTTGGCACTAAAAGAGTACTTACAAACTGTAAAAAGCAGACTTGGCTTTGTTCCGACAATGGGGGCTTTGCATGAAGGACACCTCTCTCTCATACAAAAAGCAAAGGCAGAAAATGATTTTGTTGTGGTTTCCATTTTTGTCAATCCGACACAGTTTTTACAAGGTGAAGATCTTGAGTCGTACCCAAAAAAAGAGGCAGCCGATATAAAAATTTGTGAACTTGCAGGGGTAGATGTTCTTTTTATGCCAAACGCAAGTGCCATGTATGAAAAAGATGAGGTAAGCCTGCAAGCACCCAATGTACGAGGGTATGTTCTAGAAGGCACCTCAAGACCAGGGCACTTCTCAGGAGTGTTGACTGTTGTTATGAAGCTGCTCAATCTTGTCAATCCTTCACGAGCCTATTTTGGAAAAAAAGATGCACAACAGTTGCATCTCATCGGCTTGATGGTAAAAAATCTTTATATGAATGTCACCATTGTCGCCGTTGATACAGTACGTGAGAGTGATGGTTTGGCGATGAGTAGTCGCAATGTCTATTTGAGCAAAGAAGAGCATCAAGAAGCACTCAAAATCTCTGCATCCCTCAAAACTGCCACAAACCTTGTCATGCAAAAAAACTTCTCAGTTGCAGAGATAAAAGCTGCAATGCGTCAAACACTTGCACCGCTTGAAGTTGTGTATGTAGAAATACTCAATCGTGACTTTGAACCGCTCCACGAGTTAGAAGTGGGCAATAGTGTTATTTTAGTGGAGGCGCTTGTGGGGAGTACTCGACTGCTTGATAACATCTGGCTTTAAGTACTTCTCCTCTATAAGAATATCAACGGCTTTTTTAAAGGTTGGTACTGCGGTTTGTGAAGCAAAGTGGCGTTTTCCCGGTTGTATGACCACTACACCTATAGAGAATTTGTGTTTTTTGTCATTGGCAAAACCTAGAAAAGAGGTGTTGTACTTCCTTACATACTGCCCATTTTCAACAAGGTAGGCGGTTCCTGTTTTCCCGCCCACTGCTAAACCGGGGGTAATGGCTTTTGTTCCTGTCCCCTCATTGACAGTTTTGATCAAAATACGTTGTATTTGTGCTGCTGTTGCACTTGAAATGACGGAGACCTGCTCTTTATACGGCATGAGCTTTTCTCTGCCAAATTCATCAATGAGTGCATTTACAAGTCGTGGATAAACCATTTTCCCATTGTTGTTAAAGGCACTATACGCACGTAAAAGCTGCATAAGATTTGCACGAATACTGTAACCATAAGAAGCCGTTGCTTTATAGATGATGTTATCAAGCTTTTTTGGTGGTGGGATAGAGCCTGTTTTTTCATAAATCAAATCAGCAGTAGAAGCCTGCGAAAGCCCAAAAGACAAAAGCCCTTGGTAGAGTTCGTAGCCACTGAGTTTTTGTGCAAGCTGTGCAATACCGATGTTAGAAGAGTGGACAATGACATCTTCAGCAGAGAGCCAATCAAACTTATGCTCATCTGTAATGACTTTTCTTCCTATTTTGTAGCGACCATTATGCCCATTAACCATATCATAGGGGTTGATACGATGTTTCTCTAAAAGCAAGGCAAAGGTGAGCGGTTTGATAACACTTCCCGGCTCATAACTATACTCAATCATCGCACTGCGTAGTGAGGGGTAATCACTCCGATGAATATGTTTTGGGTAAAAACGGTTTGAGCTTGCCATTGCAAGCACATCACCTGTTGTAGAGTTCATAATGACACACATAATTTGTTTTGCACCCAAGGCTTTTTTCATCTGATCAAGCATATTTTCTATACGTATTTGGATGGCAATAGGAATGGTAAGCTTGATGTCAAGCCCATCGATTTTTGCTTTTGTAAAACTCTCTTTGTTGAGAATAATAAAGGAATTGACATCACGGTAACCCCTGCTTGAGCCATCTTGTCGTGCAGAGAGTTCGTTGTCGTAGCGTTTTTCTAAGCCTTTGACACCTAAAATATGGGTGTAGCCATCCTCTTCAAGTTTGTGTGGGTAGCCAATGATAGGAGTCATCAGTTTGCCATAGGGGTATAAACGACTCTCTCCACTCTCAATCACACTTAAACCATGAATAGAACGGTACCCTGTTTTAGGGTTTTTGAGTTCTAAAAAGACTCGAAAACGGCGTAGTTCACGTGAAAGTTTTTTAAGGTACTGTGCTTCTATAGGTAAAACATTGTAACTTAAAACAACAACCCCTTTTCTTGTTTTGAGTCGTTGGCGTATTTTTTTGACACTCACTCCAGAGTAGATGTGAAAAAGCTGAATAAAGAGTTCTTTTTTGTCAGGGTCAATGTAGCGGGTATCTACTATGGCTTTGTAGAGTTTTTTTGTTGTAGCAAGGTGAAAACCATCTGCACTGATGATATTGCCTCGGCTTGCACGCGAACTCTCTTTTGCATAGAGGGAGGGAATGTGGCGCGGTCTAAGGGCATTAAGGAGCATAACACTCAAAAAAATAAGAAACGCAATGCCTATGAGAACATAAAGCAGGAGTATTTTTTGACTTTTGTTATCGTTTATAATTGAGTTCTACCTAACTCTTTATAAGCACTAAGAGCCTTATTTCGTATTTCGAGCATGAGTTTCATGCTTGTCTCCGCCTTCCCAATGGCAAGTGCTGCTTGATGGAGGTCTTTGACTTGTCCTGTGGCAATGTCGGCGATTGCCTGCGTTTTTTCTTCTTGAAATTCATTCACTTCATTGAGGGCAGATTTGAGTTGGTCTGCAAACGCAGCCCCACCTGTAGAGTTTGTGCCATCAATCTTGCTTTTTTGTTTGAGTAAATCTGCTGTGGATGCACCAGCAATGTTGTTAATACTACTCATAATACTCTATGCTCCTTTATTGTAAGAGCGAAAGTGAGGTGTTTGCCATATCTTTCGCACTTTGAAATGCAGCTACATTTGCTTGGTAAGAACGTGTAGCTTCTACTAAATCGGCCATTTCAATGACAGGATTAATGTTTGGGTATGCCACATACCCTTTTGCATCTGCATCGGGGTGGTGTGGGTCATACTTCATTTTTGGTTTGCTGTCATCGCGCACAATTTTATCAACTATGACACTCATTATAGCAGGATTTACCGTTTTTCCAAAATCTCCCTCATCTAAGGGGTCTTCGTATTTGGCACTGTTACTCATTTTATCGAGGGCTTTGTTGTAGGCATCATTAAAGTTGATGGCTTTAAAAACAACCTCTTTACGACGGTAGGGTCCCCCCTCTTCAGTTCGAGTTGTTTGGGCATTGGCAATGTTTGAAGAGATGGTATTGACGCGAACACGCTGTGCCGATAAACCATAGCCCGATATATCAAAACTATTTAAAAAGTTACTCATTTTTTACCTTTAATTGATTTTTTGTGAAGCATCTATGACACTTCTAAAGATAGCTCCATCTTTTTTCTTTGCAGCTACAAGTGCTTTAAACATAATGGAGTTTTTACTCATTTCTGTAGTCTCTACATCAATGTCCACACTGTTGCCATCATTACGAGCCATGTGTCCATCACGAAAAAATGTTGTCGGTTTCAAACTTGCTTTTTCTTCTTGTGGCTGGAGATGATGCTTGTTTGTTTGTGCCATTTTGAGAGTATGTGATTTGTCGTGGAAAATTTCAGCACGTTTAGCAGCTAAGGCCTCTTCAAAGCGAATATCTCTTGGTCGGTAGTAGGGAGTGTCTGCGTTTGCAATGTTTGAAGCTATCATATCTTGTCTTGCTGCTCTGTAGTCTAAAGCAGCACTTGCAAGTGCTGCTGCACGAGAAATCTGTACACTCATAAAATCTCCTTGTATATATTGTAAGATTACAAGCAAAAAGAGTTCCAAAATAGAAATTTCTTCAATAAGGAATATTTAAGGGAAAAGAGAAGATAATGTTTCTTAAGGTTACAAGTGTAATCCAAATATTTCAATTAAGGAGTCTCTTATGAAAAGAGCAGGTTTTACAATGATCGAGTTGATCTTCGTTATCGTTATTTTAGGTATTTTGAGTGCTGTGGCACTTCCGAAGTTTATAGGGGTTTCAAACCAAGCGAAGGCTGGAAAGTGTAAAGCATATGTTGGAACATTAAATCGAACAGTTCTTCCTGCAATTTGGTCAAATGCTTTGCTTGATAATGCTACTAATGCTAATATTAATAGTTATTTTTCGGATGGCAATGTATCTGATCAAATTACTGCACCGAAGGATTGTAATGTATCAGTTCAAACTATTCTTAGTAATGGTTCTCAAACTGTAACTGTTGGTGGCAAGGATTATAATATTAGTAGAGAAACAAATGCAAGTTTGAACTCATCTCCAATTTTAAAATTTAATTAATAGCTATCTCGTTCCCAAGCTCCCGCTTGGGAACATAAACTCTAACTTAATTCAGGAAACCTCATGCCATCCTCCAAAGCTTTTACTCTCATAGAACTCATTTTTGTCATCGTCATTCTTGGTATTCTCGCTTCTGTTGCTCTGCCACGATTTACTAAAACAAAAGAGATTGCCGATGTTGCCAAAGGACGTGCTGATGTAGCTTCGGTTCGCTCGGCTATTGTCACAGAGCGACAGAGTCAGATTATTAAAGGGATTAACTCCTACATTCCTGCCTTGTGCCAAAGTGGCGATACCACACTCTTTTTAGGTGATGGGAACAGAACACTGCTACAGTATGGCATAGTAGAAGGAACACAAGATGGCAAGTGGCATAAAAATTCTGGAAGTTGCACAAGTTTCATTTTTAAAGCCAAATCACTTGATATTCAGTTTGATTATAATGCCACAAGCGGAAGTTTCACCTGCGATAGAACAGATGCCACCACAGGAACAGTTTGTAAACAGATGGTGGATTGATTAAATCTTTTCTTGAGCAATAATTGCTTTAAGTCTAGGTGTTAAGATGCTATCTGTATCAGTTTTTGAGTAGATAGTGACTAGATAGAGTTTATGGTTGCAAAGATAGTATGTTATGACCCTAAACCCACCGCGTTTCCCAGTTGGAATAGAAGAGTTTTTGAGCCTAATTTTAAAGATACTATTCTCTAAATGTGTGCCAAGTTCAGGGTTTTGTGTAAGCTCTTTTAAAAGTAATGCCAAATCTGCTTTTATGTTTGGAAATCGTTTTTTTAGTTTTTTGACATCTTTATCAAATTGAGGAAGTGTCTCAATACTATAATTCATCCAGTAGCTCTTTGAGTGGTCGAGAAGATAATGTGCCATTATTGATAGCTTTTATCTCTCTCATACCTTGTGAAAAATTGTTTAAAATCTCTTTTTCATCTGATGTGTTGAGTTTTAATACTTCTACACCATCATTTTTAAAATGTTCTAACATCCAAAGAACTTTATCTGCAATAGACTCATTTTTAATATTTATAGCAAGTTGCATGAAGTATCTCCTTTTTATCTTGTAAAATTATACCACATTGATTGCTAATTAATTATACCTCGTTCCCAAGTTCCCGCTTGCGAATGCATACTCTCGATAGAACAGATGCCACC
>WFQD01000064.1 GCA_015487265.1 Sulfurimonas sp.
ATTTCGCTGATTAATGAGCCGGAATTATAGTGCAAAACTCACAAAATGTCAATAGTATTTGCAAAAATCTTTAAAAAAAAAGAGTTTTAATGTATAATAACTCTCAGATAAAAGAGGAAAATAGATGAAAATAGCAAGATTTAGTCGGATAGGATTTATTATGGCCGCAGCAGGAAGTGCTGTCGGGCTTGGAAATATTTGGAAGTTTCCATACATTACGGGTGAATATGGTGGAGGTGCTTTTGTGCTTGTTTATCTCATCACCGTAGCACTTGTTGGTTTTTCTGTGATGCTTGCTGAGATGCTCATAGGGTATCTTGGACGAAAAGATGGTGTTACTTCATTTGAAACACTTGCTCCGACGCGCAAGGGACTATGGAAGTTTGGTGGTTTTCAGGGTATGGCTGGCTTGCTTATTATGACCTTTTATTCGGTCGTAATTGGGTGGATACTTAACTATATCGTTACAGCTTCAATCTCTTTGCCAAGCTCTGTGCATGAAGCGGAGGTGACATTTACAACGATGTTGCATAGTGACTTTTTTACTCAGTTTTTTTACCATACTATCGCCTTTGTTATAGTGACATATGTACTACACAAAGGGATAAAAAGTGGTATAGAAAAAGTCAATCTTATTTTAATGCCTGCGCTTATTATTATCCTCTCAGTGATGTTTGTGTATGCAACTACACTTGATGGATTTTCAAAAGCTTTAACATTTATGTTTGCACCCGATTGGTCAAAGCTGAACTCTGAAGCATTTGTAACTGCTGTTGGGCATGCTTTTTTTACCCTTTCACTTGGTATGGGTGCGATTATGACCTATGCAGCATCGATGGAGAAGGGGACAAATATTGTAAAATCTGCTTTTTGGGTTGTGTTCTTAGATACGGCAATTGCTATAGTGGCGGGACTTATGTTGTTTACTTTCCTCTACCAGTATGGATCGGGGCCGGATAAAGGTCCTGGACTTGTGTTTATCTCTTTACCGGCTGCATTTTATGAGATGGGTGTTCTTGGTAATATTTTTGCAGTTTTTTTCTTTATTGCTCTTGCGTTTGCGGGACTCACGTCAGCAGTTTCTTTGGTGGAGCCGATGGTGCAGTATTTTATAGATAGATTTGGATGGAGTAGACTCAAAGCATCTATCTCTATGGGTGGCTTTTTTTGGCTTGTTGGGATAGTAGTTATTCTCTCTGGTCTTGATGGGACAAAAGAGTACCTCACATGGGGCGGTAAAAACTTTTTTGATTGGATAGATTATATCACTGCGGCTATTATGTTGCCGTTTGGGGGGCTCATAATGGCTGTATTTGTAGGATATATTTTACCAAAAACGGAAGTGCAAGCAACAATGCAACCGTTTTTAGGATGGGCATTTGCACCGTGGTATTTCTCACTCCGCTACATCATCCCTGTAGCGATGTTTGTTGTGATGCTTAATCTTATGGGGGTATTTTAATGGATGTAGCAAAAGAGTGTAGAGAGCTCTTGAAAAATGAGGGGATTAATCTCGCTTCCGCCATAGAGTACGAGGTGAATGATGAAGAGATGAGGTTAACGTTAGAGTATATTGTAGATACCTATATGCAAGCTTCGCAAGAGTCACAACTTGTTTTTTATACAGCATTGAAAAAGTCTATGGAGTCTGGCAATATGGGTATTGAGAAGTTTTTCGAGGGGATGGGGCAGTTATTGTTATTAACCCATCTTTCTGATAAGTTTCAATAGGAATTGTAGTATGGGTTGGACGTGTCAACATGACCATCAAGGGTTTTGTAAACTGTTAAAAGTTACCTGTTCTCCAGGTATCAAAGGGTGTATTCTCAACAAGGGGAAGCATGAGTATTTTTTCTCAAGTGGAAATTATGAAGAGGACAAAAAAAGAGAGGAGCAAAAATGCAGCGAAGAGATAGATTTTGTTGCGCTAGCTAAAATGCAATAACTCTCTCACCCTCTTCATTTTTCTTAAGGTGAATATCATCAGCTTTTCCCTCTGGAAAGGCAGTAATTTCCTCTTTAGTTGCAGGATTGACAAAGATTACTTTTGTGTGTCCATCAAAGAGTGATGCAGTTTTAATATGTCCTGCTAAGTCTTGCTCATGCAGAGTTAAGAGTTTTTCTTTGAGTGTATCTATTTCATGATGTTTTGTTTGTAAAGACACTTGCATATCTTTGAGTTTTTGTGCTTTTCTTTTGTACTCTTTGATGCGAATCTCATCTTGCTTCATTGGTTTTTTTCCTTGTGCGATTGCCTCTTTGACCCGTTTTTGAAACGTTTGCATACGTGGAAGTTGCTCTTTATGAGATGTGAGAAGCTCTTTTAACTCATTTTGAGCATCTGTGTAGAGAGACTCTTTTTCTTTGATTACATCTTCTAACTCTTGAAGTTGTTTATGGTATTGCTCTATGGCATCAGGGTTAATAATGAGTGTATTATGAGAACCACTCATACTTTTAATCTCAATAAGCTCACTTGCAATGATAGTCGCGTTTGAGATGAGTTCTTCGACATATACTCTTGGGGCTATTGCTTCACCTCCGAGCATTTTTTTGATGGAGATGGACTGATGTGCTTTTATTTTACCATTTTCTAAAATATCTACTTTTGCATCATTGGCTACAAGATTTCCTCTGTGCAGCTTAACAGTTGCAGTGTTTTGAACTTCTAAGGTACTTTCTTTATGGGTTTGTGCATCCACTATGAGCTCTTCTGTTTGCACTTTAACATTTGCAGCGATGCTTCCATCAACGTTTAATTCTTTGACATTGATGGCAACTCCTGTACCAATCGCATCTTCAGCACTTCCTTTATCATGTGCGATATCGACACTCACCTCTTTGTTAAGTTCTTTAGCATCTAAATCACCTGTCGCTTTAAAATTCGCTTGTTCGAGTTTGAGCGTTTTTGAGATTTTGAGTCTATTGTTGGCGTATTCCACATATCCATTCTCCATCGCAAAAAACTCTATATACATATCATTTTCTTCTCTGCGGATACTCTCATCAATCTGTGGAATTGAAAGAAGTTTTGGTTTTCTTGGTGGAATGTATTTCCCCTCACAATTGCGTCCACCACGACCCTCTTTTGGTTTTATATAGCGTAAAATCAAATCTCCCTCTTGGATACCGTCAATATAGTTATGTTCATCATCATTGTAGGTGAGGTACACTTCTTCAATCTTTGCATCAGTTGTAGGTGTAGGAGTTTGACCTGTTCCAACATTAAATTTTACATCTTTTGACAATTTTTTCCCATATGGTAGCATTGTAAGTAGTTTTTTAAACTGTTGCTCCATCTTTTCTTCAAAAACACCTATTAAAAAACCATTTTGAAGCTTTTTCTTCCAGATAAGATTTTTGAGTTTCTCGTAGAGTTTTGCATCTGCAACAAAAAGACTTCCTTTTTTGAGCGTTGCGATGATAATCGTTTTATCAGTATTGTAAGAGAGAGCGAGTTTATAAGGTGCAGTGTCAAGATCTGAAGGGAAGAGTTTAATCTCATACTTTTGATACACTCTTGCATTTGGATTATACAGTACATCTTGTATCTCTTCGGGATGCTCAATAAGCTTATCCTCTTCAACATTTTTGCGTCGCACAAAAGTATCGTATGCTTCAAGAGAAAAATCAATGCTTTTTATGCTACTATTTTTCTCTTTAGCAAATCGCTGCAATGTTTTTGCAATTGAAAATGTTTTTGTGTTCAAAGGTTTAAAATCAATCATTTTGTGATAATACCATAAAAAGGATAAAGAGATGAAGAAAAAAAGAGTGATAGTTTCAGCATGCTTATTGGGTGAAAATTGTCGTTATGATGGCAAAACAAAAAAACAGCCTTTTATACAAGAGAGATTCTCTGAGTATGAGATTATCCCATTTTGTCCCGAAGCCCCAATTTTTGGTACACCGCGTGCTCGGATTGATGTAGTGCGTGTTGGTCAAAAAGTGCGTATCATTCAAGACAAGAGTGGTGAAGACGTGACGCAAAGACTACAAGAAGAGATTGAAGCATTTATACAACAGCACCCTCATGTGGATAAAATAGTACTTAAATCAAAATCTCCAAGTTGCGGGAATGGTACAACACCAATAGTAAATAAAGAGGGTAAACAGCTAGCATTGGGTGATGGGATTGCAGCACATTTATTTAAACAACATTACGATGTGATGATTGAAGATGAACTAGCATTGTAAAGCTTTAAGGTTTATATCGTACTCATCAAGAAGCTTTTTTATCCCCATAATGTCGAAAATTGCAACGCTCTGCTGTAGTTTTTCAGCATAGGTGTGTAGATATTCTATCTCATATTCTTGTGCTATATCATTGATGGCAGATGCAAAAATTGCAACATCTTTCATATTGTTTGATTTTTTTACTTGCGTGTAGAGCGGGGTGATTTCTTTGGTGAGAGTAGTGGTGATTTTTTCTCTGTTTTGCAATGTTTTTTGAGAGAGTTGAATGTGCATTTTTTCTTCTGTATTTACTTCATGAGGCACTGTTTGGGTTGGAAGAAAACGGGCAAGCTCTTTGAGCAGTTTTGCACGTAAGATAGGTTTTCTTAAATACCCATCAAAATTTTCTCGTGAAGTGTCTTGAAATTCATGCTCCATCACAGAAGCAGTGAGTGCAATAATTGGAAGAGTTGGATGCATCTCTTTAATGATATGTGCGGCTTCATACCCATCCATCTCGGGCATACGAATATCCATCAGCACGAGATCTACACTGTTTTGTTGTACCATCTCAACGGCTACTTGACCATTGTTTGCTTTGAGAATTTTAAGTGGTGTGTTTTTGAGATTTTGTGCAACAAGTTCAAGATTGTTCTCTATATCATCGGCGATTAGTACAGTTGAAGGTTGAAAATGGTACTCCTCTTTATAGGTAGTGTTTTCCTTTTCTACAACTACAGAAGAGATGCTAATGTTGCGAATAAGCAGGTAAAAGGTTGAGCCCTTACCCTCTTTAGACTCAACATTGAGTTCTCCACCCATCATAAGAGCGAGTTTCTGGGAGATGCTAAGTCCAAGTCCCGTACCGCCATATTGTTTGGCACTTTGCCCATCTTGTTGCTCAAAACTGTTAAAGATACGTTCAAGTTGGGACTCTTTTATCCCTATCCCGGTGTCTTTAATGGCAATCTCAAGATCTATACTGCTTTGCACATCATCGATACAGAGTGCTTTTGCTATGATGCTAATAGACCCTTTTTGTGTAAATTTGACAGCATTTCCGATAAGATTAAGTAAAATTTGTCGTACACGAATCTCGTCAATAATGAGTGTATGGGGAATTGTTTCATCGACTTCAATGAAGAGGTCAATATCATTCTCTTGAAGTTTAAGTGCAAAGATATTTGCTGTATCTTTGATGAGATTGTAAGGGTTTGTCGGAGTTGGTATGATGTCGAGTTTACCTGCTTCTATTTTTGATATGTCTAAAATGTCATTGATAAGCTCTAAAAGTGTGTGTCCTGCTGATTGTATTGTAGCTGTGAATTGTTGTAGATGATGCTCTTCAAGTTGTTCATGAAGCAGTTCACTAAACCCTATAATGGCATTCATAGGTGTTCTAATCTCATGAGACATATTTGCTAAAAACAGACTTTTAGACTCATTTGCAATCTTAGCAGATTTTTCCGCTTCTAACGCTGTTTCCTTAGCCTCTTCAAGCTCTGTAATCTCTGTAAAAATTGCAGCACTTACATCTTCTTTAAGTGGAAGTTTTGCTCCTGTGACAGAGAAGATGTAGTTTTGTTCGTTTAGTGTGATTTTTACTTTGTGTGTTATGTGGACAAGGGTGTTTTGTGTAAGGTATTCAATCCATGTTAACCCATTTATGGTCGATCGAAGATATTCTTGCGGTGCATTGTTGCTAAATGTTTCACATATACATGCGCCATAGATATTTTGAAACTCTTCAAGTGATTCAACAGAGAAAAACTCAAAAAAAGCACTGTTTGCACTAAGAATCTTTCGTCCATTTGTTGTGATGATGAGCTGCTCTTGAGAGTTGATAAGGGTTTGCACAAAATCACTTTGGCGGCGAAGTTCTATCTCTGATTCTTTTTGCATTGTGATATCTTGCATGGTACCAACTATTGCATAAGGTGTGCCTTCATCATTTTTGAGCAGGTATTTTTTTGAAGCAAAATAGCGGGTGCCAAAACGATTGCTGATTTTCTCTTCAAAATAAATCTCTTCACCTTGGCGTAATTGTTCCTCTTGAAAGCTGTGTTTGAGTGCACGTTCTTCATCGAAGATTTCTAAGTCATTTTTCCCGATTATCTTTTCTCTTGTGGTGTTCAGCATATCGCAAAAAGCGTCATTAACCCACTTGTAAGTGCTATCTATGTTTTTATAATAGAGCCCTGCTTGTAGGACATTTGCAACTTTTTGAAAATTTTCATTTTTATGGGTAAGATGTCTTATCTTTTTTTCTTGAAGATACCAAGTGACAACGATACCAAGGGGGAGTAGTAGAAGAAGACTAAATGTGAGCAAGTGTTAAAAACTCCTCAACATGCTCCATAAAAATCTTAACAAGATCAGGATCAAAATGGCTGCCGCTGTTTTTTTCGATGTAAGCAGTGGCATCTTCGGGTGTCCATGAGTCTTTATAAACTCTTTTGTGTGTGAGTGCATCAAATACATCGGCGATGGCAACTATTCGCCCATAGATGTGAATATCACTCCCTTTGAGTCCCTGTGGGTAGCCACTGCCATCCCATTTTTCATGATGTTGTAGAGCAATAATATCAGCAGCTTTAATGATTTTTCTCTCAGAGTTTTTTAGAAGTTTGTGCCCTAGGATAGTGTGTTTTTTCATAAGCTCAAACTCATCATGTGTAAGTGCGGATGGTTTATGCAAGGTGGTTTGATCCACAGAGATTTTACCAATATCGTGCATAGGTGCCGCAAAAAAGATGGTGTTTTCATCATCTGCATTGAGTGATGGACAGTAGTGTGCTAAAAGTTTAGAGATTTCTGCAACACGTTTAATGTGCTGTCCAGTCTCATCTGACACAGACTCTGTAAGTTCTGCAAGGATGTAGATAATCTCTTTTTGTGTCTCCTCGAGTTCACTTAGGAGTCTCTCTTTTTCACGGGTATGTTTAACATGAAGTGAGAGGTTGTTGTGTTCGAGAATTTTGCGGGCATTATAGAGTTGGACATGTGTGCGTACGCGGATAAGTAACTCTTCGGCATTAAAAGGTTTTGTGATGTAGTCAACGCCACCAAGTTCAAATGCTTTGGAGATAGATTCTATATTGACTTTTGCAGTAAGAAAGATGATGGGAATATCAGATTGTGCCGGTAATGCTTTGATAGCACGACATACTTCATATCCATCCATCTCCGGCATCATAATATCAAGCAAGATTAAATCATAATCATGTTCTTCTATAAGAGAGAGTGCTTCTGCTCCACTCATAGCAAAAGAGAGGTCATAATTATCTTCTTTAAGAACATTCATCGCTACTTGAATGTTCTCAACAACATCATCAACAATTAAAATATTATAACTGCTACCCATAAAAAACCCCAAAAAATATAATTGGGGTCATAATAGCATAAAAATCATAAAATATTTTTTATTTTAACAGTGATGTGATAAAGTCTTCAATATCCCCAGGTGTTCCAGAAATTGTCATAAACTCACCCATGCTGAGTTTTGGGTAAGAGATAGCAAGGTAGTATTTTGGGTGCATGATTTTTGCACTTTTCCCCTCTATAAGCACCATGTACGGTAAGAATGCACTGTGTTTTTCCCCTTTGATAGCAGGGATGTAAGAGCTTTCACCATTTTTGGTTGGCATTGCAACGCCATAAAGTGTAGCACTGCCAACTTTGAGTTTAAATACAATATTTTTTGCACCGTTTTTCTCAAGTTTTGCACCAAGGTTGTCACCTGTTGCTACTTCTATCATATCTTCATAATAAGGCATTCCCATCATAAAGTGATACCCTGCGATGTCATCATCATCAAGTCCATCTTTACTTGGTGCGAGTGCTCCAAAAGCACTTGAGAGTGTTTTGTTGAGTTGCGCAGCATCTGCCTCATTATAATCATCTTGTAAAAATGCGTGGAGAAAATACTCAGGATTTGTAAAGATGAGTTGGTTGTCCTTTTTAGAGATAAGAACTTTTTGTACCCCTGCGAAACCTCTATGCTCTTTTGCTGCATCTTTTGTAAGTGCTGTACTTGTGTAAGCTATGACATGGTAGGCAGGATTTTGCATTGCATCGTACTCTCCAACTACTTCAAGACCGTTTTTCTTGAGTGCTGCTTTTACATTTTCACTTGATTGAAACGCTCCGTATTCGTAACTGCTTACATCACCTGCACTGAGTGTCGCACTAAAAAGTGTTGCTACAATAC
>WFQD01000065.1 GCA_015487265.1 Sulfurimonas sp.
ACATAATTGTTTATCTATTTCATAAGCAGTAATATTTTGATAGTTTTTACTCAAAAGTGTTGTAACAAAAATCCCTTCACCACTCGAGGGTTCCAAAATGGATGAAGAATTACTAATATTCGCCAATGAAATCATATAATCTACAATTAATTGAGGTGTAAAGTATTGTCCATATTTGTTTTTACTCTTTACATTTATTATTTTTGTCAAAAATCCCCCACTCGTTTTTTTATATTTTAGCTAAAAATCCAACTGTATCAACTACAATCCTGGTGCTTTCCACATTGATGTCGTGATAGTATCATCAACCAACTTTAATTGTGCTTCATAAGCACTTTTCCATTTCTCTTTTAAGCCATCATATATTGTTTTGTTTTCTGGATTTGGTGTATAGGTTTTATCCCAAACAACCCAATCTTGTGCTGCACTCTCAAGTGTTTCATAGAGTCCACACCCCACAGCAGCAGCCATCGCACCACCCAAGGCAGTTGCCTCAGTCACTTTGGGGATTTTGACACGGTAGCCTGTTACATCGGCAAGAATCTGTGACCACAAAGCTCCCTTACTTGCACCCCCTGCAAAAACAATTTCATGTAAGGCAACACCACTAAACTTTTGAATATTTTCAAGGTTAATGCTTGAAACAATCGCTGCATTTTCTTCTAAAGAGCGAAACATTGCCGCACGATTACAGATAGTTGGGTCTATACTAAGGTTCAAAAAACTCGGAGCAGCATGATACCATTTGCCATACTTCATGCTATCTGAAAATATAGGTAAAATATCATAAGAACCTACAGGCACTTTGGCTGCGTTTTCTTCTAAGATTTCATAGACATCTCGATTTTCTTTTTGGGCTTGCAGTTTTTCCATATCACAAAAAGCATCGCGAAACCAGCGCATTACAAGCCCACTAAAAAAGGTAATGCCTTCTGCTTGTGAGAGTCCAGCAATGACATGCGGATTGACTCGGAGTGACATATCTTTTGGAGGCGGTGTCTCTTTTGGAATATTTACAATCTGTTGCCAAAAAGAGCCTCCTAAAATGGCGACTTCTCCTGCCTTAACAACACTAAGCCCAGCAGAACCTAACTGTACATCGCCCCCACCCATCACTACTTTTGTTTGTGTAGAGAGTCCAGTAGCAAGGGAAGCCCCTTCACTCACACTCCCTAAAACAGAGCCAACTTCTAAAATAGGTGGAAAAATATCATCTTTGAGTCCTACTTCACGAGCCATACTACTCACCCACTTGCGTTTACTCAAAGAGAAAACACCTGTTGTGCCTCCATTGCTGGGATCACTTGCTATAATTCCTGAGAGTTTTGCTAAAATCCAATCCCCTATCATCGAGATTTTGGCAACTTTTGCATAAATCTTTGGGCGATTATTTTTCAGCCATAGCAGACGAGGTAAAGCCCCTAAAGCAAAGGTTTGTCCACTCTCTTGATAAAATTTTTCCTCAAGATCTGTAAAATTTTCTTTGAGTTCTTTTACCTCTTTTGCAGCACGAGCATCCACATTGGCAACTGCCCAAAGTTCTTGCCCCTCTTTATCATAAAGCACAATCCCCTCACGCATACTTGTTGCACTCAGTGCTAAAATATCCGCTGGATTCACCGCAGAATCTTTTAAAACTTTTTGAATACACCCAAGCACTAGCTTCCAGTTTGCTTTATAATCAAACTGCATAGAGTTTAAAACACCCTCCTCTTCTAAGTGTGTCCACTCCTCTTGTGCTAAAGCGATTTGAGTGCCTTTTGTGTCAAACAAAACAGCTCGGATACTCCCTGTCCCTGCATCGAGTGCTAACAAGTACTGCATATTATTTTTTCAACTTCGCTTGTTCAAGTTCCCAGTATTCCATGTCAAAACTATCTTTGAGACTAATGCTTTTGTAACCACCAAGTTTATCAGCACGAAGCACTGCAAGCATTGTATGCTCGACAATGTCATTGACAATAGCTGCTTCTTGACGTGTTTTTCCAAAAGAGATTACCGCAAGATTTTTAATTATCATATAATTTGGAGCAGGATTGAGCAAGACTTTGTTAAAAGCAAACTCTTCGAAATAATCTTCATATGCTTTCATATACTCCTCTAATCGCTCTTCAAGGTTGGTATCTTCCATAATCAAAGGGACTCTTTTTGTACGAATAATATGCTCTGGCGTTAAAACACCTCGCGAAGCGAATGCTTGTAAATTCTCTTGAGAAGCATAAAACGCAGCCAATGGCGTTTGATTGATGTTGATGGAAACATCATAACCTTTGAGTCTTGACATTACTTTGACAATTTTCATAATGTTACAATCACTATGCATATACTTATGCTCAATGTTTACGACTGCATTCTCATCTAAAAATGCTTCTGCTTTACTCACCGCGGCTATCATTTTGTCATAGGATTTTTTTGCATTATCATCAAAAGTAAAGATACCATGATTATGTAAAATAATCCCATCTATGCTTTTCCAATCCAAATCTTTTGTCATTTTATAAATCTCATGTGCCAAAATAAACCCTGGCATCACATAATCTACAATCAAGAAATTTGGAAAAAGTTTTTTGATATTTTCCTTGCCTGTCACTGCGTTTGAAATGGTCACAATAGCATCTGCATGGGTATGGTCTACAAACTTAAAAGGGATGAGTGCATGCAAAATCGCTTCTACGGAAGGATTCGGTGCATTCTCATCAATCATCGCTTGGCGTTGGCGTTTGACCATCTCTATATCTGTTAAGTCTGCTTCTTTTGCCATAGCTAAAAGTGCATCCATTTTCACAGGAGCAAAGCCCTCTTTTTTAATGCTTGCTAAGTCCCAGCCACTCCCTTTTACAAAGAGTATCTCTTCACCATTGACTTGACTTTTTACAGAAGTGTTCCCACCACCATGTAAAACAAGTTCGTCATTTTGTCCTAAAAGGTTCGAGGTATAAACACGTAAATCTAAATCTGTTTTGCACTTTTGTGCCTTATCTTCATTGTATAAATTATCCATTGTTTTATCCTAATACTTCTAATTCATCTGTATATTTTTTCTCACAAAATGGTTCATAAGAACTTTTATAAGTGGCATAGTGTACTGAAGCCTTATGCCCATCAAGGGCTGCTTCATTTTCCCAAGTCTCTACTGCCATAAATCTTTTTCTATCATTTTCATACTGAAAAATTTCATAAAAAAGACACCCTTTTTCTGCCTTACTTGGAATTACCATCGCTGATAATAATGCTTTCATTTTTTCTTCATGTCCGTCTTTTGCTATAAATGTTACACTTTTTGTAATTGTCATAATTATTATTTCCTAATTTATTAATATTTCACACTCTTTATTATATCAAATTAACCATAAATAGCTTATAATAGATAAAAAATAAAGAGATACTGTGTTCATGGATTTACAACTAGAGATAGAAAATGTTATAGAAAATGGGGGCTCAGACTTTGAACTCTCTAAGCTTTTCAAACAATACATCAAAGAGTATAAAGCATCTCTCCCTGAACTCTTTGAAAGTTCACAAGGGAAAGACTTTTTAGTAAAACACACGAAAAAACTTGATGCCATCATCTCACTGATGTACAAAACAATCCTCAGACGAACTTTTGGCGATTATTTACCCATGCGAAACTCCATCCCTATCGCTATTATCGCACTTGGAAGTTATGGTCGTGAACAACTCGCTGTGCATAGTGATATCGACCTTTTAATCGTTTATGAGGAGATAGAGGGGTATCAAACGCAGCTTATCATAGAAAAGCTTTTTTATCTCGCTCTTGATGCAGGACTCAAACTCGGACATCGTGTCCACACGGTTCATGATTTATTTCAAGCATCCTTAGAAGATTTAACTATAAAAACAGCCCTTTTAGAAAACCGTTTTATTGTAGGTTCTACTTTTACTTGGAATAATGCAGGCAGAGAATTTAACAAAATAAGACTCCATGAGCAAAAAGAGTTTATCTTAGCAAAAATCAAAGAAGCACAAGTACGACGTAAAAAATACCCGCTTTCTATGGAGCCAAACATCAAAGAAAGTGTTGGAGGACTTCGCGATTCACATCTCCTTTTTTGGATTGCACATACTATTTATGGAGTCACTTCACTTCATGAACTTGCAGGGGAACTGTTTTCAGAGTTAGAGTATAAAGAGTATCGTATTGCCTTAGAATTACTCTATAGAGTCAGAAGTGCTCTGCACCTCATCAGAAATAGACAAGAAGATAGACTTCTCTTAGAGTATGTTCCTGAAGTCTCTGCTATGCTCGGCTTTAAACAGCAACAAAAAATGGTGAGCAAGGTCTTAGAAGCACAGTGGCGCATCAGTAACTTTACGAAAATTTTTGTGAAAAAAATGGTTCGACCCTATATCGCCGATATGTCCTATGTGAGCAAATTTAGACACCATCAAATTCGTAAAGGTATTTATGAACTAGACAACAGACTTTATGCTTCGTACAATCTCAAAATTTTAGACATCAATACCCTTTTAGAAATTCTTGCAAGTCGTGAAAATAAAGTTTACCAGTATGATGCAGGTTTTTTAAATCAATTTACATACACAAAAATCGCACACCCCTTAGAAGATAAAACCTATCAGCTTTTAAAACAACTCTTATCGAAAAAATATCTTTACTCCTATTTAAAACTCTTTTATGATGCGGGTGTTTTACACCACCTCTTTGCAAATTTTAGAAAAGTAATGCATCTGCCACAATTTGATGGCTACCATCACTACCCTGTAGATATTCACTCTATCAAATGTATTCAAGCCCTTGAAAATATTCAAGAAGATTTTATTTTACAACTGCATAATGCCCTTTTGGATGAAGAAAAACTCATTCTGAAAATTGCTACACTCTTTCATGATACAGGCAAAGGAAGAAAACAAGACCATAGTGAAGTAGGGGCTCGTCTTATCGCTCCGTTTTTAACAAAAATGGGGCTCTCACAAGAGCTTATAGAACGAGCAATTATTTTAGTCAAACACCATATACTTATGAGTAGTGTTGCGTTTAAAGAAAATATTCATAATGAAAAACGACTCTACAGTTTTATGTCTAAAATAAAAGATACAAAAAATCTCAATCTTTTATACATTCTAACCTATGCTGATATTAATGGTGTAGGTGGCGATACCTACAACTCTTTTAACTCAAAACTTTTGTATGATTTATACATCAATGCTTTAGAAATTGCCGAAAATGCAGATAGAATCACCGATGCGAAAAAACGACTCATTGTTGAAAATAGAATGAAGAAAAATTCCGATTTTAAAGCACTCTCACGCCTACAACAGAAAAAAATTCTTACTATAGAATCAAATCTTTTCTTTTTTAAACACTCGGTAGATGATATTTTAGAAATTTATAAAATTGCCAAAGAGATACAAGAGTATGATTTTAAAATTAAAAATAAAGAAAATCTCACTATAGAAATTTATAGAAAAATTCCGCTTAATATTGGCTACCTCCTCTCTTCACTCGCAAATCTCAATGTAGCCAATATGGAAATTTTCACACTCTTTGATAATGTCAAATACTTTCGCATTGATTTTACAAAAAATGTTGAGGGCAATGAACTTGTCCAAGTAGAAGATATTATCGACAATGCATTTGATATGACACATAAAGTACACATTCATAATATCAATATTGCAAGTAGTGAGATTACACTTGATTGTGAATATTCCAAGACTCATGCTGAAGTCAGTGTACATACAAGTAACCAAAAAGGTTTACTCGCCTACATTATGAACATTTTTGAAGCATTACACATCAATATTGTTACCGCAAAGATACATTCGAGCAAATATAAGGTAAAAGATAGCTTCTTAATAGAAAAACAAAATAAACTATGTGATAATAGAGACAAAATTTTTAAG
>WFQD01000066.1 GCA_015487265.1 Sulfurimonas sp.
ATATAACAATAGATATAATATTATAGTAAGTGATAAAAATCAGATAAGTTACATAAAAAACTCTATCCAAAAACAAGATGTTATAGGTGATAAAGAATTTAGACAAAAGGTTGAAAAATACACAGGTATCAGTCTTTCTCCTAAAAAAAGAGGAAGACCAAAAACAAAATCAAAAAAAGGAGAAAAAATGTTTTCAAAATTAGTAGTTCTTGATAAAGAGCAGCATAAAGAACTAAAGGTGTCACCATTGCAAAATTTAGAATTTGCAAAAGATTTATCTTTTGTTCCAATATTAATAAATGAGGTACCCTTTGTAACAGAAATATTCCCTGTAATTTTTACAAAAGACGAAATACCCGAGCTTGTTTGCTTAACATCATTAGGCGGTAAAAATCTTGCTATTAATGAAGAGGGTAAATATATAGCTAGATATGTTCCGGCATTTTTGAGAAAATATCCATTTGCACTAACTTCAAGCAAAGAGAATCCGGAGCAAAAGGTGGTGTTGATTGATGAAGGGGCAAAAAATGTTAGCAAAACAAAAGGAAAGCAATTATTTACAAAAGATGGCGAGCAGAGCGAACTTTTAAAAAATGCTATAAAATTTTTAACTGACTACGAGCAACAGCACCAACAGACAATAGCTGTTGTAAAAGCCATAAAAGAGTCAGGTATTTTAGTTGATAAAGAGATTAGTATAGAAGATGGGGAAGAAAAAAAAGTTTTGGTAAAAGGTTTTCAAGTTGTAGATAGAACAAAACTAAATAAACTAGAAGATAAAATACTTGCTGAATGGGTGAGAAAAGGGATAATTAATTTTATAGATTTACACATAAAATCTCTTGAAAAAATTGAAACATTATTTAAAATTGCAAGTCAAAAACAGCAAAAACCAGAACAATAGGAAATCAAATTATGATAAGACACCAAGCACAAACACAACTTGAAAAGGCACTTAAAGATACCAGAAAAGCTTTTATCTATGTTGGTTTTTTTAGCCTTTTTATAAATACTCTAATGCTAGTACCATCTTTATATATGCTTCAAGTTTATGATAGAGTTATGGCAAGTAGAAGTTTGGAAACACTGGCTTTTCTTACATTGATTATAACTGTTTTATTTATAACTAAAGGTCTTTTGGAAATGGTAAGATCAAGAATTTTAGTAAGAATTGGCAACAAGATAGATGTTGATTTAAATGAACATCTATTTGATGTGATTTTTCATTTGGCAAGGTTGGCTCCCGGTAAAGCTTCTACTCAGCCTATAACAGATTTGACAAAAATTAGACAGTTTTTAACAGGTCAGGGTGTGTTTGCTTTGTTTGATGCCCCATGGTTTCCTATTTATATATTTGTTATGTACCTTTTTAGTCCCTGGCTGGCGGCTTTTGCTATTTTTTCCTCTATTGTTATATTTGCCATTACGATTATCAATGATGTTAGTACAAAAAAAGGTTTGGCAAAAGCCAATTTTACAAATACTCAGGCTCTTAACTATATCAATAAAAATTTATCCAATGCTGAAATTATACAAGCTATGGGAATGAATAAAAATATAAAAAATAGATGGTTAAAAAAACATTATGATTTTTTACAAACACAGTCTGAGGCTAGTGATTTGGCGGGAAAATGGACAAATTTAAGTAGAACCCTTAGACAGTTTTTACAATCATTAACTTACGGATTAGGAGCACTTTTGGCTATTTCCGGACTTATTTCTCCGGGTATGATTATAGCTGGAGCTGTACTTTTGGGTAGAGCATTATCTCCTCTTGATTTATTGACAAATTCCTGGAAGAGTTTTGCTGATGCAAGGGAATCTTACAGAAGATTAAATGAATTATTGAAGCGTATTCCAGAAATTCCGGAAGCCATGAAACTACCTCCGCCTGAAGGTGAAATATCTATTGAAAATATAGTAGTATTGGCTCCATTGACCCAATTGCCGATTTTAAAAGGTCTCAATATGCATATAAACAAAGGTGATGTGGTAGGAGTAGTAGGTCCAAGTGCATCCGGCAAATCAACTTTGGCAAGGGCAATGTTGGGTGTTTGGCCATTGAACAATGGCAAAGTAAGATTGGATGGAGCTGATATCCATAGATGGAATAATATAGAATTGGGCCCCTATATAGGATATTTACCTCAAGATATAGAGCTTTTTGAAGGAAGTATCAGTGACAATATAAGTAGATTTGGAAAATTAGATCCTGATAAAGTAGTAGAGGCTGCTAAAATTGCCGGTGTACATGATATGATACTAAGACTTCCTCAAGGATATGATACATTAGTAGGACCGGGGGGCGCTACGCTTTCTGGAGGTCAAAGACAGAGAGTAGGATTGGCTAGAGCTCTTTATGGCAAGCCTAAGATTATCGTTCTTGATGAGCCAAATTCCAATCTTGACGAAGAGGGTGATAGAGCACTGTTGCAGGCTATATTAACAATGAAAGAAAATGGAAGTACCATTATACTTATAACACATAAATTAAGCATACTAAAAATAGTAGACAAGATTGCTGTTTTAGCACAAGGTACATTAACAATGTATGGTAAAAGAGATGAAGTTTTAAGAACTTTAAAACCGACACCTATTACAAAACCGACTCAGCCAGCCCAAAAACCTAAAATGACAAGTGTACCTAAAATGACAACCCCGGGAGAATAACTGTCTCTTATACACATCTGACG
>WFQD01000067.1 GCA_015487265.1 Sulfurimonas sp.
CATTAGCATAAAGTCTATTTAAAAATCTATATGCTCCTTCAACTCCACTATCGCTCCATTCAAGTTCTTGTTCAGGTGGTGCTGCAAAAAGAATAAATAATCTTGCTGTATCAGCTCCATATTTTTCAACTATTTCATCAGGATCTACTACATTTCCTTTTGATTTGCTCATTTTAGCACCATCTTTTAATACCATTCCCTGTGTAAGAAGTCTAGCAAAAGGCTCATCTACACTTACATATCCAAGATCTCTTAGAGCTTTTGTAAAAAATCTTGCATAAAGTAGATGTAAAATTGCATGTTCAATTCCACCTATATATTGATCAACTGGCATCCAGTATTTTTCATCCTCTTTTCTAAAAGGAACATTAGGATATTTATGAAAATCACTTACATATCTAAACTGATACCAACTACTCTCAACAAATGTATCCATTGTATCAGTCTCACGAATCGCATCTCCTCCACATTTTGGACATTTTGTATATTTCCATGTAGGATGATTTTCAAGCGGATTTCCACTCCCTGTAATTTCTACATCATCAGGAAGAGTAATCGGCAAGTTTTCTATTTTTTCAGGAACAATACCACATTTAGGACATTTTACAAATGGTATTGGAGCACCCCAATATCTCTGACGACTTATACCCCAATCTCTAAGTCTATAATTTACTTCTTTTTTACCAATACCCATTTCTTCAAACTTCTTAATAATCGCTTCTTTTGCCTCAGTGTTTTTCATTCCACTAAACTCGCCTGAATTTATTAAAATTCCATCTCCTGTATAAGCATGAGACTCGTCAATTTCACCATTTTCTGGTTTTATAACCCATTTTATCGGAAGATTATATTTTTTAGCAAATTCAAAATCTCTCTCATCATGAGCTGGAACTGCCATAACAGCCCCGCTTCCATACTCAACTAAAACAAAATTTGCAAGCCAAACTGGAACTTTTTCACCTGTTAGAGGATGAATAACATCAATTCCAAGATAAACACCTTCTTTTTCCATTGCTTGTCTATCTTTTGGAAGGATTGAGCGAATATGTTTTACTTTTTTTTCAGTCTCTTCATCTAAAAGTTTATTCTCAAGCATAAAATCAACTATAGGATGTTCTGGAGCAAGGGCAGAATAAGTTACTCCATAAATTGTATCAGGACGAGTTGTAAATACTTCATATCCATCAAATTTATTTTTTAATTTTTCCTTGCTTTCATCACTTAAATCAAATTTAAATTTAAGACCTACTGATTTTCCTATCCAATTTTTTTGCATCGTTAAGACACGCTCAGGCCATCCATCTTTTATTTTTTCCATATCATTTAAAAGCTCTTCTGCATATTTAGTAATCTTTATATACCATCCCGGAAGTTCTTTTATTTCTATTTCATTATCACATCTCCAACACTTACCATCAATTACTTGCTCATTTGCTAAAACTGTATGACAATGCTCACACCAATTAACTTTTTGAGTGCGTCTTTCAAGCAATCCATTTTCATACATTTTAATAATAAATTCTTGCTCCCATCTTGTGTATTCAGGATCACTTGTAGCAAATTCTCTGGTTTTTGAAAAACTAAGACCTAATCTTTTAAGTTCTTTTCTCATATAATCAATATTTTCATAAGTCCATTTTTTAGGATGTACTCCATGCTTTATAGCTGCATTTTCAGCAGGCATTCCAAAACTATCCCATCCTATTGGATGAAGTACATTAAATCCTTTTTTTCTATAATATCTTGCTAATGCATCACCTATTGTATAATTTCTTACATGCCCCATATGGATTCTACCACTTGGATATGGAAACATTGAAAGTATATATTTTTTTGGTTTATTTTTATCTTCACTTGGCTCAAATGCATTAGTTTTATCCCAATATTCTTGCCATTTTACTTCAATTTCATCTGGCTTATATTCTCTCATTAAATCTCCTTTACCATTCTACATCTTTTGATTTTGCAATTTCTATAAAACTCAAAATTATTGTTACAATATTTGCAATAAATGCACCAATTGCCATGGCGACAGCTGCTTTTGAATCATGTTTAATTACATCATAAATAAATGCAGGAATTAAATGTAAATCTGCTACTAAACTTGCTGCAAAAAGTTCTGCTGCTACTATATTTCTAACTCCAATTTTAAGAAAAGTTGAAATAAGATTTAGACTTACCGCAATAAAAAGAGCCACTTCATTTTGATCATACAAATAACCTGCAACAGATGTTAAACTCATAAGTTGAAAAAAAACATAAATTACTTTTCCCCAATCCATTATAACCCCCTAATTTATACAACTCCACCTTGATACATTTTACGCATTTTTTCTTTTTCTTTTCTTCTTTTTTCTTTTTCAATAAGTTTCTTTCTATAATCGTCAATATTAAATCCAAGCCAAATAAGCAAAGGAGAGGCTATAAATATTGAAGAGTATGTTCCAACCACAATACCAACAAGCAATGTAAAACTAAAAGGTCTGATAATTTCTCCCCCAAACAAAAACAGGGTTAAAACAACAAAAAAAGTTGTCAGTGAAGTTAAAACAGTTCTGCTTAATGTTCTTGATACAGCATCATTGATAAGCTCTGCCAAATCATTTATTTTACTGCCAATTACCTGTTCCCTAATTC
>WFQD01000068.1 GCA_015487265.1 Sulfurimonas sp.
AAAATTTGATTAAAAATTGAAAGAGGATAATTAGTACCTAAAACCAAGAAGTTTTAGATTTGGTGGAAGTTGTGCCCAACTCAAACTAAGACTAGGCTATAGCCTGTCGTGTTTGTGTTGGGTGCAAATTGTGCCGAAGCTAAAAGCTTCTTATACGCGAGCTTCTTCGCGGCGATTTAAGTATGCCCAATTCGCATCTACTCTCTCTTGCCACTCTTTGATTAAGTATTTATACTCATCTTTGAAAAGGTGTTTAAAACGCCCTTGAGCAGCCATATACTCTTCAACAGGAACGACATTTTTTGGTCTATAAGTAATGTTGAGTTCATGATTGTCGATAATCTCATACAGTGGGAATACTAAAGAATCAGTTGCTAAATCAGTGATATGCATAGTATCTTTAGGGTCAAATTTCCACTCAGTTGTACATGGAGATACTGCATTGATAAATACAGGTCCCTCTACTGCCATACCATGTTGGATTTTTTTCACCATATCTTTCCATTTGTTTGGTGCAACTTGTGCAGAGTATGGAATTTGATGTGCAGCCATGATAGAAACCATGTCTTTTTTGTTTTTTCTTTCACCATAACTTACTTTACCAGCTGGTGCAGTTGTTGTACTTGATCCAATTGGTGTTGAAGATGAACGTTGTCCTCCAGTATTTGCATAGACTTCATTATCTAAAACAACATACATCATATTATGACCACGTTCCATACAACCAGAAATCCACTGAAAACCGATGTCATAAGAAGCACCATCACCACCAAAAGCGACAAACTTAGGATTACGATCAGGTTGTTTTAAACGACCTTTTGTTTTGAGTGCATTATACATTGCCTCAGCCCCTGCTACAGCAGTAGAACCATTTTCAAAACCAATATGAATCCACGAAGCATCCCACGAAGTATATGGATACACCGCTGTACAAACTTCTAAACACCCAGTTGAAGCAGCAAGAACCAAATCATCATTTGTTGCATTTAAAACTTCACGAACAATGATAGAGTGTGCACAACCTGGACAAAGAAGGTTTGCACCTTCAAAACGATCTGCTGATGTAGAAAACTCTTTTAAGTTTTTAATTTTTTTCATTTCACTCATAGTTTTCTCCTTATAAAAATGATAATTTCGGTCCACGAACACCGATAAATTGTTGTTGTGGTGTTGTAAGTTTTCCAGCATCAACATTTGCTTGTAGTTGTGTGTAAATTTCAACTAAATGTTTTTTCGTTAAATCACGACCACCAAGACCATATACAAAACCTGAAAGCATAGGATTAGCAGGTGTATTGATTAAAGCACCAGCAATTTCATTAAAAAGCATACCCGGAGCACCATTTGGTGAAGATCTATCAAGTGCTGCTATCGCTTTGACTTCTTTAAGTGCTTCTGCAATTTCAAAGAAAGGAAAAGGTCGTACAACACGTAGACCTACAACACCCGCTTTGATACCTTTTTCTCTCATTTCACCTGCTACTTCACGTGCTGTTTCAACTGAAGTTCCCATACAAACAACAGCTACATCAGCATCTTCCATATCGTATTTTTCAACTATATTATATTTACGACCTGAAATTTTCTCAAAATCATCAAATGCCGCCTGAATTTTTGGCAACACTTTTGTCATAAGGTCATTATGCTGACGAGCCTTATGCTCAAAGTGCCAATCTTCTTCAGTTTGTACACCATGTGTTACTGGATGTTCAAAATCAAGCATATCATTCATAGGTTTAAATTCACCTACAAAATTATACGCAGTATCATCATCTAAAGTATGCACACCTTGTGCTGTATGTGAAGTCATGAAACCATCTTGATGTACCATACATGGGAGTCTTACATCATGATCTTCAGCAACTTTAAATGCTATGAAGTTCATATCATAAGCATCTTGCGGACAGTATGCATCGAGTTGAATCCAACCACTATCACGTCCTAAATACATATCTGAGTGATCACCATTTACATTCAATGGAGCTGCAAGTGCACGGTTTACAACATTGAGTACAATTGGTAAACGCATACCAGATGCTTGGTAGAGTGTCTCAACCATGAGTGCAAAACCTTGACTTGATGTTGCAGTTGCAACACGCCCACCAGCAGCAGCAGCACCAATACAGCCACTCATTGCAGCATGTTCAGACTCAACCATTACAAACTCACCCTCAATAAGGTTATTTGCTTTCATGTTTCCATAACCCTCAACAATTGGAGTCGATGGAGTAATAGGGTATGCAGCAACAACATCAATTTGACACTGTCTCATTGCCTGAGAAGCTGCAAAGTTACCATCCCATACTTCAATATCTTTTAATTCGACTTTATCAAATGCCATCTATTTTTCCTTCTTTTCTTTTTCTGGCCAACCAGCAATTACTTCTTCTTCATCATCTTTTTCTGGGAACATGAGAAGTGATTTAGGGTTTGTCGGACAAACCTCAACACAAATTCCACACCCCTTACAGTGATCCATATCTACACCAATCATTTTCTTATCACGAGAAATAATTGACAAATCTGGACAATAGACCCAACAAAACTGACAATCAATACAAAAATCTTTGTTAAAAACTGGTTTTTCAATTCTCCAATCAGCAACACTCGCACTAAAAGAGCTGTTTTGTGTATAATTTCTATCTTCTTGAAGTGTTCCAGCGATATTCCCTGCCTCACCTTCAAATGTACGAAGCATAGCTCCTATTTCAAATTCATCCCAACCTGTATTTGCCATATTAATTCCTTATTTCACTTCATCATATGCACGTTGGATAGCCAACATATTTGCATCAACAATTTTTTGTGGTAATTTTGCAAGAATTCTTTGCATACTCTCTTTAAAGAATTCAATGTCATACATTTGAGAAATCTTCATAAATGCACCAAGCATTGGAGTATTTGGAATTGCACGCCCAATTGTCTCTTGTGCAATCTTAATACAATCAACAGTATATACTGTTTTTCCCTCTAATTTAGGCTGAGAAGCAATTAACTCTTCTTTACTCATATGTGTCGTAATTATAAAAATAGTATTCTCTTTTGCATTTATAGTTACATCTGTTGTATATACAAGTGCTGGATCTATGACAAATACATAATCTGGTTCCATATATTTTTCATGATTCATAATAACTTCATCATTCACACGATTGTAAGCTGTCATTGCAGCTCCACGCTTAGCAGATCCATAAAATGCGAAAGCCTGCACATGCTTACCTGTTGTCGAAATTACATCTGCTAAACCTTTTGCACCTGTTACAGCACCCTGTCCAGCACGACTATGCCATCTAATCTCTAGCATATATTCTCCTTGAGTTTGTTAAGAAACATATTAAAAGTGTTTTCTATATAGTTCTATTTCTAGTATTTTAGGCAAGTCGCACTTAAATATAGCTTGATATTTGAACTCGAATCATTTTCTTAGTTTGAGTGTGAGTATTTTCTACTTTTTAAAAATGCTACGGCTTCATATGCATTTGCTGCTAAATAGTCTGTATAGCACTGCAAATTTTCTTCACTTCCATACCCACATAGCACTCCAATCGCATTTATTTGTGCATTTTTTGCACTTTTGAGGTCTAACTCAGTATCTCCTATCATCCACACTTCTTTGTCTGTACTATCAAAGTGTGCCAGTGCCTTTGTCATAGGCTCGGCATCTGGTTTAGGATTTTCTACATGTTCACGACCAATTAAAACATCAAAATAGTGCATCAAACCAAAGTTTTCCATCAGTATTTCAGAGTAAGCCCCTGTTTTTGTCGTGACAATGCCCAAGCTGGCAAAGTGACTCGCTTGCTCCACAGCCTCCCTTGCGTTTTCCAACAAAAAAGTTTTTTGCGTAGAGATTTTTCTATAACACTCTTTATAACTTGCCACAAAATCCCACACTATCTCTGCTTCTACACCTAAATCAGCATACATACTATCTAAAGGGTAGCCTATCAGAGCTTTTATCGCTGCATCGCTTGGCTGAGGATAGTCAAAAACATCAAAGGTATGATGAAAACACTCCAAAATTGCCTCTGTAGAGTCTATCAATGTTCCATCTAAATCAAAAAGTATTATCATCACTCTTTCTCCCATCGTATATAATTATGCCAAATACCCTGTAAACTTGGGTCTATATGTTTAATTTTTTTATTGACTGCCGTGATTGAGTTAGGAATATATAAAAAGAGATAGGGGTTATCATCTGTAATGATTTGAAACATCTCTTGCCACACTTTACCCAATTTTTTTCTATCTATCATCGTTTGCGACTTTTCTATCATTTTGTCAATCTTAGAATTATGGTAACCTACGAGATTAAAACCCCCTTTTTTATCGTTATCACTGTGCCAAAACATATAAGGGTCGGGTGTTGGCGATAAGCCCCAACCGAGCAAAACAGCATCAAATTTATGCGGAAACACTACCATGTTCAAAAAAGCTTGCCACTCCATGACTCGCAGTGAAACTTCTACCCCAATTTGTTTGAGTTGGTACTGTATAATCTCTGCTGCATAGGGTCTTACGGGACTTGAGTTTGATGTTACTATCTCAAATTTAAAAGGATGCTCTTTAGTGTAGCCTGCTTTTTTTAACAACTCTTTTGCTTTTTGGATGTCTCGTTTGGGAGCTTTGACTTGCTCGTTAAACGCAACTGTTCCCGGCAAAAAAGGACCTGTACAAACCTTTGCATGACTAAAGAACAAAATATCCACTATCTTTTGTCTATCTATCCCTAAAGAGAGAGCTTTACGAACATCTGGGTTTTGAAACTTCGCTAAACGCAGATTAAACCCGAGATAGGTGTATGAAAGGGTAATGTTTTCATAGATATGAAACTTATCAAAAAATGCTTTGTTGAGCTGTCGCTCATAAGCCATTGGCTCTACACTCCCAATGTCAAGGGCAGAAGACTTTAACATTAAAAACCGTGTCAATGGGTCAGCGATGACATGAAAAGAGATTTTATCTATCTTTGCTCTCCCTTTAAAATAATCATCAAACGCAGTAAGTTCTATGTTTTTTGAGTATTCTAGCTGTGTCAGTTTGTATGCACCTGTTCCTATGGGATGGGTATTAAACTTTGCACTCATCAAGTTTTTTTCATTTTTTAAAATATGTTCAGGCAGTATCCCCATCATCCATGTCTCTAGTGCTTTAAAATAGGGCTTTTTATAAACAACTTCCACAGTATAATCATCTAGCATCTTAACACTTTTCACAAAACGAAACCCTGCACTGTATGGTGAAACAACTTTTGGAGAGATGAGTGTTTTGTAGGTGAAAAGCACATCTTTGGCACTAAAAATTTCTCCATCGTGCCACTTCACTCCATGTCTGAGTTCAAATATCAAAGTGACTTTATCTTTAAAGTAAAACCTTTGTGCCAAATCGCCTACAATATTTTTGGATTCTTTATCATACTTTACCAAACCATTAAACAAAAAACTGGCAATCTCAGAAGAACTCGAATCAGTCGCTAAAAGAGGATTTAAACGCGATGGGTTTGAAGATGTGGCTAAATGCAGGGTAGAAGCACTCAGTACTAATGTATAGAGTAGAAAAAGAAAAAATTTTATCACAATACACCCCTTTTTGTGAGGTGTATTATATAGTAAAATGTATTAATTAGCCTCTATTTTTCTTCCATAGAGTTTTTGTACTGGACGCTCATTCTCTGTATAGTACTTTCTAAAATGTTCAATTTGTTGTGCTGAAGCAGTTTGAGGCATTTTAAGGAGATACCATTGTACATTTGTGAAGTTTGTGAAGAGAGAAATTTTACCAATGCAAAAGCATTGATAAAAGAAAAAAGGAAACGATTAACGTTTTGAGAATTGACGAGAACGACGAGCTTTACGACGACCTGGTTTTTTACGTTCAACAACACGTGAATCACGAGTCATCATACCCTCTGGTTTAAGGATAGATTTTACTTCTGGGTTAAACGCAACTAAAGCACGAGAAATTCCGTGACGAAGTGCATCTGCTTGACCACCAAAACCACCACCTAAAGTAGTAGCAACGATATCAACTGATTCGTTTAATTTAGAAAGTACTAAAGGTTGTTTTACACGAAGTTTTTTCGCTTCAAGTCCACCTAACCATGCATCTAATGAAAGACCATTGATTGTAATTTTTCCAGAACCTGGAGTTAACCATACTTTTGCGATTGACGCTTTACGACGTCCTGTTGCATAGATTGTTTTTGCCATTATCTAAATCCTTACTTAGCGAGTTGTGCAGTGTGAGGGTGCTCTGCACCTGCATAAATTTTTAATTTTTTAAGCATTTTAGCACCAAGCTTAGTTTTAGGAAGCATACCACGAGTTGCTAATTTGTATAGTTTCTCAGGATTTTTTTCTAAAAGCTCAGTCATTTTAACACTCTTAGTAGAACCGAAGTAACCAGAATGAGAAAAATACTCTTTGTTTGCAACT
>WFQD01000069.1 GCA_015487265.1 Sulfurimonas sp.
ACAGACTGTAGCGTGCGAAATAATTCAGCTAAATGTACTTTATAATTTATTTGCTTAAATTTTTCTTCTTTTTACTTAAATCTGAGAAAAAATGTGAGAAACTTGCCCATTTTGGCTCATTTGTGGAATTTTTATGAATGAGAGAAAAGGTAAGTAGTGAGATTTTAGTGATAAAAAAAGATGATAATTCTTTTATTTTTTTGTAGTTTTTCTCTCCTCTTGGTTGGATGCTCAAAAATACCTCTTCAAGCCCATCTCTTTCATTTTTTGTTAAAGTACCCATCATTTAATCCTTGAGTTTGTTGATTTTTCTTACTGCTCTTATGATCTCATCATCTTCTAGTGCACCAAGCATCTTCATCACAACGGCAGCAGCTTGTGGTTTTGCACGCCCAAGCTTCCAGTCTTGATATGTACGCATAGAAATTCCCAATGATTTGGCCATATCTTTAAGCGATATTTTTTTGCCGTTGTTTTGAGATTCCAGCGAGTTGTGAAGAATATTAAATAGATCATCAATTTGCATAGCAAGAATTATACGGTTTTAATACTTAAATATACATTTTATATGAATTGAAATATGTAATATTGTGTTTGAAATACATTAAAATATATATTACATAAATATAAATATATAAAACACACGAAAAACCGTGTTTTAATCGCAAAAAAAATGGAGCCAAAATGGCTCCAAAGAAAAAATGCTGAAAGAAAAAAGTAGGATTAGTACTCTAAAAGGTCACTGTAGTCGTATTTTGAAAAATCGAGGTAGAGTTTGCCATTTTGTTTTAAGATGCGTATATCTTTTCCTTGTACGGCAAGAAAGCGTTTTCTGATGATTTTACGCTGATATGGCTCCAAATCAAGTGATTTGAGATACTCTTTGAGCTCAACGATTTGCTCCACTTTTGGCGGTGTTGGTGCTGCATTTTCTTGAATGGTTTCTATCTCATGAATCGTTTCAAGCTGCTTTGAGTTCTGTTCATGCAGCAATTTTGTATTTATGAGCTCTAAAATCGTTTTAAGCTGCTCATCTTTAGCGCTGTAAACCTGCTCTATCTTCTGCATCTCATCACGCAGCATCTGCTCTTTATCATCTATAAGCTTATCGATTTTTGATTCAAGTTGCTCAATTTTAGCTTTTAGTTGTTGATTTTCCCGCTTATAAAGCTCTAGTACCATTGCAACAGTTGTCTTCTGCTGTGTCGGTTTTTGTACTGTTGTAGTTACTTTTTTCTTTTTTTGTTCCTGATGGATGCTGTTTCGTTTTTCATTGTCAAGTGAAGATCGAGTGACTATGATGTAGGTTGTTCCATCTTCTATAATGTAGTTAAGTTTTTTATTGCGAATTTTAGATTGGATCATCTCTTTGGACATTTTAAAATGTTTTGAATATTCATCGAGTGTGAGTCTCATATTTTTCCTTTAATGTGTAATAAATTTTGGGTGTGGTGGTTTGATGATTCCTGACTCTCTAAGCCAGATTAAACGCCCTTGCAATTCATTTCCATGTTTGTCATGAAATGTATAATAACTGGAGTGTTTAAATCCTCTTTGCCCTAAAAGTGTATCGAAATCTTTATGTTTTGATAAGAAACATTTTAAACTTTCATATGCACTAGAAGAGACCATAACGGTTGATATGGTGAAGTTTTTGAGTTCTAAAAATCGTGAACAGTCGTTCAGCCCTTCACCAATGAAGTTCTTGTTATCTAAAATATCGCGAAATTCATTGACTATACCATTGTGTACACCGATACGGATTCCTTGAAAGTAAGGATATTTCTGTGCAATTTTATCCGAAAAATGGTTGAAACTCATCCCTAGTATAGCACCATAACCTTGCATAGTAGGATTGAGTACGCAGTAAAATCCATCACCTGTAGAGATAAACCCAAGTACTAAACGCTCCAAAGAGAGATTGGAATTTTCAAGCATTTTCAAAATCATCTTTTTGTAACTACGTGTAATAAATGTAATAATCTCTAACTGTTGTGCTGATGTAAGTTTTGAGAAGTTGATAATATCTATGAGCACTATATCTGTAGTGATACCAACCTTTTTTTTACTACTAAGCATCGTTCTCTTTACACTTTTTTGGTAGATTTTATCATAAAGTTGTTTTAAATATACTATAATACATAAATTAAATTTTTAGGAATGTTGTATGAGTAAAGGGATTTTAGATATCGTAAAACCAGGTGTTCTTTTTGGAGAAGATGTGCAAAAAGTGTATGCACATGCAAGAGAGACGGGCTTTGCTTTGCCTGCAGTTAATGTAGTTAACAGTGATTCTATCAATGCAGTTTTGGAAGCTGCTGCAAAAGTAAATTCTCCTGTTGTTATTCAATTTAGTAACGGTGGTGCTTCTTTTTTTGCAGGAAAAGGGCTCAGTAATGACAATGAAAGAGCGGCAATTTTAGGTGCGGTTTCAGGTGCTATCTACACACATATGGCTGCTGAAGCATACGGTGTGCCAGTGATTTTACATACTGACCATGCTGCACGTAAGTTGCTTCCTTGGATAGATGCACTTCTTGAAGCAAGTGAAGGATATTTCCAAACACAGGGACGTCCACTTTTCTCTTCACACATGCTTGACCTCTCAGAAGAGCCTTTAGAGGAAAATATTGCAACGTGTAAGAGTTATTTGGAGCGTATGGCAAAGATTGGGATGAGTATAGAGATAGAGCTAGGTGTTACAGGCGGTGAAGAGGATGGTGTAGATAATACAAATGTCGATAATGCACTTCTTTACACGCAACCAGAGGAGGTAGCATACGCGTATGAAGAGCTAAGTAAAATCTCTCCAAACTTTACAATCGCTGCATCATTTGGAAATGTTCATGGTGTCTATAAACCTGGTAATGTAACGCTCACACCAAAAATTTTAGATAATTCTCAAAAATATATTGCTGAGAAGTTCAATACAACAGAAAAACCTGTCAATTTTGTCTTTCATGGTGGAAGTGGAAGTGCAAAACATGAGATAGAAGAAGCAATTGGATATGGTGTTATTAAAATGAATATTGATACAGATACACAATGGGCTATGTGGGATGGTGTTCGTGGTTATGTTAGCGAATACCACGACTACCTTCAAGGGCAAATAGGAAACCCAGAAGGTGAAGATAAACCAAATAAAAAATACTACGACCCTAGAAAATGGCTTCGTGCAGGACAAGAAAACTTTGTAGCACGTGTGGAAGAAGCATTTAGAGACCTCAATGCTTTTGGAAGAAATTAGCAATGTATTCTTTATAGATACCTTCTATACTATTTTGCGCCTCCGGGTGCTGAATATAATATTTTTGCAGGAGTTGTTTGAGTCTATTGCGGTTAAATCTCCACAATAGCTTAGAATCAAACCATTCATCATGTGTCATCCTTATAAAGAGTTCTTCTTCATCAAGGTCACCTTGCCTCTCTCTAATCACTGAAAGCATTATATCTTGCAAGTATTGTTCAACATCCTCTCCTCGATCATCATCTTCGAGGGTTTTGTTGACAAGAAAAGGCCACATTTTCCAAATACTTAAGATAAGCCCTAAAATAAAAGCAATCATCATCCATGTTGAGATACTTATATCCATATAAAACCTTTTTTTATGTAATTATAGGATATTTTCGGTAAAATCTCTTTATGAATGACAAAGTATTTGCAAAACCAATCACAAAACAGTTTGAATTTGATGCAGAGGTTGCAGCTGTATTTGATGATATGCTTGACAGGTCTGTACCATACTATAAAGAATCTCAAAAACTTACACAGTTTTTTGTCTTAAAAAATCTCTCTAAAGAGTACAATCGTGTGTATGATTTAGGGTGCTCAACAGCATCGCTACTTATCTCTCTTGCAAAACAGTGCGAACATACGGAGCTCATCGGTTTAGATAACTCTGAAGCGATGCTCGAGCAGGCTGCTAAAAAAGCACATGCTTTTGATGCAAAAATTATTTTAGAACAAGCCGATATTTTAGCGTATGAGTATAAAGTGGCAGATGCTTTTGTAAGCAACTACACACTTCAGTTTATACGTCCTTTGGTGCGTGAAGAGCTTGTGGCAAAAATTGCATCTTCACTTCGCAAAGAGGGAGTCTTTATCTTTAGTGAAAAGGTAATCTCTCACCATCCAAAACTCAACAAAGAGCTCATAGAACACTATTATGAGTTTAAAAAAGAGCAAGGATATAGTGAGTATGAGATAGCGCAAAAGCGTGAAGCGCTAGAGAATGTGCTTGTGCCGTATTCGGAAGAGGAAAATATAAAAATGGCAAAAGATAATGGCTTTTCCCACTGTGAAGTTGTGTTTCGTTGGGCAAATTTTGCCACTTTTATTGCGATAAGATAATCTATGTGCCAACAATATCTTTTGCAGCAAGATACCCACTTGCCCATGCAAAAGCGAAGTTATACCCTCCACGTTTGCCAACAACATCAAGCACTTCGCCTGTGAAGTAGAGATTTTTTTGTTTTTTTGATTCAAATGTTTTTTCATCTATCTCGGTAGTATCAACCCCTCCACCACTTATTTCTGCATGGCGAAATCCATGAGTATCACTCACCTCAAAACGCCATTTAAGCATTTTGTTCGCTATCTTTTTTGCAAGTTTTGGAGTGATTTGTGAGGCTGGAAGTGATGGTGTAATGGCAAGCTCTTCTAAAATGCCTTGTGTGATTTTTAGAGGAAGCAGACCAACTAAAATCTCTAAAAGTGTAAAGTGCGGTTGGTTTTGTGCAACTTTGCTGATATGTTGCGAAAGGCTTTGCTGTGAAAATATTGGAAGTAGATTGAGTGAGATATCTACTGCTTGATAATTTAGAAGCGCTTCGCTTGCTTTTTGTGAGATGTCTAAAATAGCAAAACCTGAAACACCGTAGTTGGTAAAGAGTATATCACCGCTTATTGTTTGTTCTTGCATACTATTTATGAGCAGTGTAACCTCGCCATGAATTTTTGCTCCACTCATCTTTTTAGCAATTTTGGAGTTGAGATGGAGTTGCACCAAAGAGGGGTAAGCAGAGATGGTGTTATGCCCAAACTCTTTGGCAAACATCTCCCCATCGCTGTTGCCTCCAAGATGTTCAGCCGCACGCGATCCTGTAGCTACAACAACGGCATCATACTTTTGAAAAAGTGGTTTTATCTCTGTAATTTTTGTCTCATTATGAAAGGTGACACCCAAAGAGCGAGCTAGCTCTTCAAAGATTTTTGCAACACTTTTGGCTTCATTGCTCAGTGGGTACACGCGACCGTCATCGAGCTCATACAAAAGTAAGCCTATATCAGAGCAAAACTTTTTAAATTGCGTGTAATCAAATGTTTGGAGTGCGTAGTTCACAAAATCTTCATTTTGGGAGAAGTAGTCAGAGGCTAATAGGGTAGTATTTGAGATATTGCAACGACCATTGCCACTGACTAAAATCTTTTTAGCAGGCTTGGAATTTTGCTCAAATATATCTACTTTTACCCCATCGCGTGCAGCAGTAATGGCACATATAAGCCCACTTGCACCAGCTCCGATAATTGCTATTTTTTTACCCATTAGAAGAAAACCACCTTTGTCTTGTTAAACACTCATCTTAATACTATTTTATTTTATCATATTTCTTGCAACTTTTTTCTGAGAAGTGCATTGATAAGTGTTTGATATGGTACTTTTTGCTCACGTGCAAGTTTCTTGAAATATAGAACTATATCATTATCTAATCTTAGTGAAACAGGTATTTTTTTGGTTCATAAAATCTACCACGAACTCCATCACTAAAGTTATACTCATCCAACATTTCATAATCATCAAATTTTTCTCTCTCGTGAATGTTGCTCATAAAAAATCCTTTCTTTTTGATTGGCTTTTCTTGCACTAATAATACGGATAATCTCTTCCCCGTTATCATACAAGAATATATTTGCTACAACTAAGATTTTATCTTTTTTTGTTGTACCTAATGT
>WFQD01000070.1 GCA_015487265.1 Sulfurimonas sp.
GATTTTAGCCTCCAATGGATGAGTTTTGACTCAAAAAAAGAGCTTGCGTTTGTTCCAAAAGAGGCTGTGTCAGAGCAAATAGAAGAGGAAATAGTTGAAGCTGAAATTGAAATTGAAGAAGAAGTTAAAGAAGAACAAAAAACTGCACTCATAGAAGAAGTAGAAGAGATTCAAGAGAACAAAGAAACTAAAATAGTAGAAGAAAAAACACAGACAGAGCAAGAGACACCAGAAGAAGAGATAATCATACAAAATACTCCAGCAGAGGAACAACTCGAAGCACTCTCACAAGAGATACAGCCAAACCTTCGTAGTAAAATCATCCAAACAGTACAAGATGCCTCTTTGCTTCTTTATACACTTGCAGGAATTGCTGCATTTGTGGTTTCAGCCTATATGGAAATGATTGCGTTTGATAGTTTTTACCCTGGATTTTTGCTCATCTCTGTGGTGATGGTCATTGCGTTTGAGGTGGCAAAAGTGGGAAGTATTTTTATGAAAGTTTACATTCAAAAATCAGGTTCAGAGGTCAATAAATGGACGATGAAACTACTCAGTAGTCTTTTTATTCCCCTGCTTTTTGGACTCTCTATTATCTCATCAATGGCCGTGACTGCTGACAAACTAGAGAGCCCTCATGCAGAGGAACTCAAGGCAAAATCTATCAAAAAAATTCAATCAGAGTATGAGGAGATTGTCGCCATGACAGAAAAAGACCACCTCCGCCGTGCAAAACAACTCAAACAGGATTTCTTTGATAAAATCGCAGAGTTTGAAAAAAGAAAAAAAGAGGTCATTGCCAACAAAGATGCCGAAATAGAAAAACAAAAAACAGTCTATGGAGCCGATGGAAAAACATGGAAAGGCTCCAAATATGAAGAACATGTCAAAGAACGTAAAAATCTCATAAGCGAGTTTGCTGCTGAGCGAATGGCACTTGAGCACCTTTACAACGAACAACTCGAACAAGAATCCGCACAGTACCGGAAAGAGAAAAAAGAGGATTTAAACTACAAATCACAAAACCTTAAATCGGCTGAAAGTGAAGTACTCGCCTCCTCATGGCAAGCCCAAAACGAAATGGTACGCTCTTTCATAAAGGTAGTAAACCACGGATTTGGACTCAAACTCAAAGAGTTAGATTTTATTTTTATGCTCTCAATTCTTGTAAGTATTCTCTTAGAACTGACCATTTACAAGGTCTTTTCCAATGTTGCTATTGTATATGCGATACGAAGACAAGCCTGAAATTAATGATTCATATGCTAAAATTTGTCAATTGAATAAGGGGCACATAACATGACAAAAAAGTACATTTTAGACTTTTTAAAAGAGAATAAACAACTGTTATATACACAATATAAAGTCACTAAGATAGGACTTTTTGGAAGTTATGCACGAGATACAGCCCATCACAACAGTGATATAGATATTTTAGTCGATATGCCCTCTTCTTTTGATAACTTTTTTGATTTAAAATATTTTTTAGAAAATGCTTTTGGAAAAACTGTTGATTTAGGCAAAATCAAAAATTTAAGACTTCTTGTCAAAAAATATGTAGATAAAGAAATCATTTATGTCTAAACGAGATACTCGACTCTACATTACAGATATATTTGTCGCTATCAATAAAATACAGAGATACACACAGCATTGTAGCTCTGCTGAAGCATTGCGATGGAATGAGCTTACATGGGATGCATCGATTAGAGAATTAGAGATTATTGGTGAAGCCACTCGCATTTTAATAAGTTCCAACATTTTAGAAAATCAAAAATACAGAAAAATTGTAGATTTTAGAAATATTATT
This sequence comes from Sulfurimonas sp., assembly GCA_015487265.1. GTDB lineage: Bacteria > Campylobacterota > Campylobacteria > Campylobacterales > Sulfurimonadaceae > Sulfurimonas. Next base: position 1,811 of record WFQD01000070.1, read on the forward strand.
GCACATGGTTATTTTGGGCTTGATGAGGAAGAAGTTTATAGTGTCATAAAAGACAAATTACTTACATTTGAAAAGGAACTTACACAACTTGTGCTAGAAAACGCTATCCCCATAGAAGAAGTCCTTCTTTTAACAATAGAAGAGAATAAAAAGATAACTCCATTAGTGAATTATCTTCAAAAACTTTATAAAAGATTTAATCATGCAAGATAATTTATATAACCTAGCATTTGAACGCTCTATTCTCAGTTCCATTGTTTTTGAACCAAGCCAGTTTGATGAACTGAGTGTTATACTCAAAGCGGATGATTTTTATCTTCCTGCCCATCAAGACATTTTTAAGGCAATGTTGCATTTACTCCAACGCGAACAGCCTATAGATGAAGAGTTCATCAAAAAAGAGTTGATAAAAGTTAAAAAATTTGATGAACAGGTTTTACTTGAAATCCTCTCAGCAAACCCTATTTCAAATACACAAGCCTATGTCAATGAGATCAAAGACAAATCGCTCAAACGCCACCTACTTACCCTCACAACTGACATCAAAAGAGTTACCGTTGAAGAGGAGTTGCCCTCAGAAGAGGTGATAGACATCGTCGAGAAAAAACTCTACGAAATCACCCAAGACAACCAAACAAGCGACTTTAAAGATGCCCCTAAAATGACCTTTGATACGATGGAGTACATCAAAGAGATGAAAGCTCGGGGCGATACTGTGCTTGTCGGAGTCGATACAGGCTTTTCAGAACTCAACAAAATGACAACGGGTTTTGGGAAGGGAGATTTGGTTATTATCGCCGCACGTCCAGCAATGGGCAAAACTTCTTTTATACTCAACACAGTCAATTCCCTCATCTTACAAAACAAGGGAGTCGCCTTTTTCTCCCTTGAAATGCCTGCTGAACAGTTGATGTTGCGTTTGCTCTCTATTCAAACTTCTATCCCCTTACAACACCTTCGTACGGGAAATATGAACAATGAGCAGTGGAGTAGTCTCAATGGGGCTATTGACCGTATGAATAGTGCAAAACTCTTTGTAGATGACCAAGGAAGTATTAACATTAATCAACTCCGTTCCAAACTTCGTAAACTTAAAAACCAACATCCTGAGATTGAGATTGCGGTGATTGATTACTTGCAAATTATGCAAGGGGTGGGGACACAAGACAGACACTTACAAGTTTCAGAAATTTCTCGTGGACTTAAGATGCTTGCTCGTGAACTTGAGATGCCTATCGTTGCACTTTCACAGCTCAACCGTGGGCTTGAAGCTCGTAATGATAAACGCCCAATGCTCAGCGATATTCGTGAGTCTGGGTCTATTGAGCAGGATGCGGACATCATTTTGTTTGTGTATCGAGATGATGTTTACCTTTACAAAGAAGAAAAAGAGCGAGAAAAAGCAGCCAAAGCAGAAGGCAAAGAGTTTGTCTCTGAGTATGTGGAAAAAGAGGAAGAAGATGCAGAAATCATCATCGGTAAACAGCGTAATGGTCCAACGGGGCATGTGAAACTCGTTTTTCAAAAGAAGCTCACCCGCTTTGTGGATGCCCCTGCGTTTAGTGCGGGTGTAGAAACCGTCTATGAAAACATAGACACCTCCTCTGCTGAGATTGACATAGGGGAGTCAAGTATCTCTATGCCAACACTCTAAATGCTACAAAAAATCTCACTTTTTGATACAAGGCGAGATTTTCTTTTTGCATTTTTTGCTCTTGTATTCCTCAGTTTTTACTCCCTGCTCATAGAGTATAACAACTACAAAAATCTTACTCATTTTGACTCACAACTTGTGCATGCAAGACTCTTAAAACAATACACAAAAAATACTTCTTCTATTTTAAAACTCAAAAGTGAGCAGGGGGCGGTTTTTTACACCAAAACAAAGCAAAAAAATCTTTTTGTTGGTGAAGATTTACTCTTAGAAATTTGGGCAGGAAAAATCACTTTTTATGCCTATCTCAAAGGTTTTTATGCTTATAGTAAGATTGTAAAACGAGGTGAAAAAGAAACACTTAAAATGCAGTTAAACACCGCCATCGCAAAACAGCATAAAAATCCAAAAATCACAGCAATTTATCAAGCCCTTTTTAGTGCACGGCAACTTGATAGCACTATCCAAAAACAATTTTCTTCCCTTGGCATCTCGCACCTTATCGCCATTAGTGGCTTTCATTTGGGTGTTTTATCTACAGTGCTTTTTTTTCTTTTGAAGTACCCTTATCAATTTTTACA
>WFQD01000071.1 GCA_015487265.1 Sulfurimonas sp.
CTATAAACATTGTTGGTGATCCAGATGGTCGGGATCGTGTTGTTTTCAAGGATGCGGTTGAGCCACGCTTTGTTCTCCTGTCTTCTTGGCGCAAAAGGACTCTCGCTGCTATCAAATATATCCTCCGCTTCATCGTACATCAGGATGATATCTTTATTGACAAGAAGAGCCTGTGCCATTTTATAAGCTTTGAGGCGTAAGCGACCATCTATAGCCTCTTCATCTTCATCGGCATAACTGATTTCGTAAAGTTCTTTGTGTAGAGTACGTGCTATAGTTTTTGCCAGTTCCGTCTTACCTGTTCCAGGCAAACCATAGAAGAGAATGTTCACTCCGGGTTGTTTTTTCTGTAGCGCGTTTTTCAAATAGGGGATAAGGATATCCAGATCGTCTTTGATATGTTCATAGTCATTGAGCGAGAGTGCATTTTGAGAACAGGGGCGAACTATCTCTTTTATCATAACGGAGATATCCGCGTCGAGATTGAGCATATCGTCGGCAAAACTCTCGCTGGCTATCTCTATCTTGTCATATAAAGAGCTGGTGTTGTTTTTGTAGATGTTGATTATGGAGGAGCGGATAAGTTTCGCGTTTGCTTTCAAAGCGGCGTCTATATCTCTATAGTCAATCCCAAGTATAGTGCCTATCGCTTTTTTTGCCTGAGTTGTGTTGAAATTGTTTCCAAGCAGATTGACTGCATCCCTAAGTATGTCGTACTGGCTTACAAGCACACAAAACTCGACTATCTGCTCTTCGACATCGCTTAAATCCATCAGCTTGGAGAGTTGAGCGATGTTTTTTGCGAGGATTTTCGAGGTTGTAAAGCGCTTTCTTCGCTCAAGTTTGGCAAAGTTCTTTTTCAAGATATCAAAAACTTCACTGCGTCTGAACTCGTCATCATCCATCTCGACATATTGCCCTACATCTAAAAAGTATGCCAATGAGTTACTTTCGAAGCGGTTGTACTGATCTAAAAACTCTTTCGAACCACCAAGTTTGAAGATAATGCGTAGCGCCCAAAGAGTAATCTTGTCAACAAGCTCTTTTTCTACAAAATCGGTTTTTGCATATCCAAATCCAGACTTGGCTGCTGATCTTCTTCGTCTTCTCATCTCACACTCCTTGTTCTTTTTATATGCGGAGTATAAGATTATTGATTGACAGCTTTATGTCTGGTTTTTTTGATAATGGTTTAAATCTACAAAATCAAACTCACAAGACTAATGATTGCAACAGCCTCAAATTGTAAACAATTAAGTGCTTGCCATTGGAAATCATCCACATAATAACCGTTAATCATATTTTCTGCGTAAAAATCTTTCTTCTAATACAATGACAATTTTTTTGTTTTTCACAAATATATCTATGTAAGTATGGCTTCCACAGGTTCAATCTATCTTACTTTTATATCCTGTACCAATTCAGATAAATACGCAAGATTGTTGCAGTTTCGCTCTTGTTCGTAGTCATAAGTTATGTTTGGCTCCTCAGATGTTTTTTATATGAGAAAGATGCAACAGTATATTCGAAAGGTTCGTTTTTATCCGTGCCTACATCCTCCTACTATTACATACAAAGGAGATCCGGCTTTTTAACGGAATAGGCTAAAAAAGTGGGAGAAATTTTTATTTTGTTACTTTTCATAACTAAATGATTGCAAACTTATTTTTTTAAGTTAGTAACTATTTCCTTTCATTTATAAAATAGAATTGATACACTACTCCAACTCCAATAATATTCTTCATATGATTTTGATGGTGAAAATATTTCTATTCTGTATTTATATTTAAGTTCTTTTAAGTCATTTTCTTTAATCAAGTTAATAATTTGCTTTTCAATATCATCTATTGTTAAATCTTTTTCTTCAAATTCACTAATAAAAGCTACTACACCATATTCAATTACTTTTTGTTCAATTAGACAAGATATCCTATGGATATCAAGAGCAATTTTTTTGATTTTGTCAACATTATTTTTAACTTCTATAATTGCTAATGGTAATTTGTTTTTTAAATATATGGCAATATCTGCTTTACCTGTTGTGCGACATTCATCATTAGAATTTTGTATCTCTTTTTCAGATTCTATAAATAATTCTTTTATAGGTTTTTCAATATGCAAAGAACCAATTTCTTCACTATTACCAATACTTTCAGCAACATAAGTAGTTAATATATACTCTGCACCATAGCTTATCCCTTCATTGTCTTTAGTCCAATTTAAATATTTTTTTTGTGCCTTATTAAGACCCTTGATTATTAACTCTAAAATCTTGCTCCTGCTCATTTTTGCCATGATACTTCCTTATTTATAATAATCATTATATCCTGTCTCTTATACA
>WFQD01000072.1 GCA_015487265.1 Sulfurimonas sp.
CATTAAGCATCCATTCTGTAAGTATCTCAAAATTTTCTTCGCTATACTTTCCACGAGCAATTCCTGCTTGATTTGTAATGATTATAATCAGGTAGCCTTTCTCTTGAAAATAACGGCAAGTTTCAAACACACCATCGAGAAACTCAAAATCTTCAATCTTATAAAGATAGTTTTTCTCTTTGTTAACAACACCATCCCTATCTAAAAAAAGTGCTTTTTTCATATATACTTTCCTATCTCGCCTTGAACTTTTACATAATCTTCAGGAATACCAATATCTATGAAGTAACTATCAAACACTTTGGAGCTTATCTTTAAATTCACATATTCTTTTTGCATAAACTCTTCAAAAGAGAACTTGTCATCTAAAGTATATGCTTCCAACAGATCCTTCTTAACAAGATAAATACCTCCATTAATATTGCCAACTTCACGAAACTCTTTTTCTGTAAAGTCAATTACATAGCCATTATCATCACTCTCAACACATCCATATCTATCAAAGTTATACATCTTTTTTAGCGTAAGTATAATTTTACTATCATTAGGTAAAACAAGCTTTTGCAAATCAACATCAAAGAATGTATCTCCATTGATGATATAGACCTCTTGTTCTTTGATGTTTCTAAGAGCTTTTTTTATAGCACCACCAGTACCCAGAGGTTCATCTTCAACGCTATAAACAAGTTCCATACCATCAAATGTGTCACCAAAGTATTTTTTAATCGTTTCCCATTTATAACCTACAGACAAAACAATCCTATTTATTCCATTCTTTTTTAGGTATTTTAGAATATATTCTAAAAATGGCTTAGCGCCAATAGGTGCCATCGGCTTAGGTACATCACTGACTACACTTTGTAGTCTCGTTCCCAATCCTCCAGCTAAAACAATCGCCTCCACTAATTAAAACCTTTTCCAAAAATTTCTTCTTCTACAACAGCACATATAATATGTCCTATCAGAATATGTGCTTCTTGCACTCTTGGTGTTTCACTTGAAGGCACCTTAATACAATAATCACAAAGTTCTGCCATTTGACCACCACTCGCACCTGTCAAACCAACCGTAACTATTCCTTTTTCTTGACACTCTTTTAAAGCTTCTAAGATATTTTTAGAATTACCACTTGTTGAGATACCTATAAATACATCACCCTTTGAGCCATTTGCTTGAACTTGTCTAGAAAAAAGTTTTTCATATCCATAATCATTTCCAATTGCTGTTAATATACTTGTGTCCGTTGTTAGTGCCATAGAAGCGAGTCCATGTCTGTCAAAATAAAATCTACTTACAAATTCACCTGCAATATGTTGAGCATCTGCTGCACTTCCACCATTTCCTGCTATTAATGTTTTACAGCCATTCTTATATGCCTGCACTGTCTCTTGAGAAACTTTTTGGATCAATCCCATTAATTCAGAATCTGCATATATCTCTTGTTTCACCTCATATGATTTTTTAATCTGATTACCAATAAAATCTTGCATTAAATTTTCCATCCTTTTGTTCCATCCTTCACAAACTCAAAATTTATCACTTCACCTTGTTGCTCATTGAGTGCTCGAATAAGATGAAGCTTTTTTGTAGGTTCTACCATAAAAAACATAAAACCGCCACCACCTGCACCACTTACTTTACCACTAATGGCACCATTATCTAGAGCAACATCATATACTTTATCGATTTCATTACTAGATATACCATCTGAAACTCTTTTTTTGGCAACCCATGACTTTCCTAATATCTTAGCAAAATTTTCAATATCACCTTTTAAAAGGTATTCCTTCATAAGTACTGCATCTTTTTTTACTTCATGCATCGCTTCAAGAGATTTCTTATTTTCAAGTAAACTTTTTTTCTCATGTTCAATTTGACTCGCTTCTCTTGTGATATTTGTAAAGTAAAGTACCATAGAGGCTTCTAGCTCATCAATGATCCAATTTTTTATTCTCAAAGGATTTACAATAACTCTTTTGTTGTCATAAAATTCCATAAAGTTGAATCCACCAAAAGTTGCTGCATATTGATCTTGCGCACCACCTACTATACCTATATCTTCCCTCTCTATATCAAAAGCAAGTTTTGCAATATCATATTCACCTAAAGGTAAATTTAACCATTCCATAAAAGCCTTAATAACTGCTACAACTAAAGTTGAACTACCACCAAGTCCGCTTCCACTAGGGACATCTGAATATGTAGTTAGAGTGAAACAAAGTGGCTTGTGTATAAAATCTTTAACTATACGGTTATAAATTCCTTTAAAAAGATCCATCTGTCCATCTAATGGTAAAACAGATAAAGAATCTAACTCGACTGATTGATCAATATCAACAGCGTGAAATGCAATTTTATTATCATCTCTTTCTTCAATAGTACAATGTACATAAAGAGAAATAGTACTGTTTAATACATGCCCTGTAAATTTATCACAGTAAGTATTAAGGTCTGTACCACCACCTGCTAATCCTAATCTAAGTGGAGCTTTACTTCTTATTTTCATATCATCTACTCAAAGGAATTCTACCACTTGAGATTTCATTTCTCCAATGGTTTAATAGATCTTCAAACATTTGTTTTGTAGGAATTTCAGGTTTCCAATCAATAAATTTTTTAATTTTTGTATTATCAAACATTTGATAGTCCGCATCAATAGGTCTTAATCTATCTGTGTCAGTTTGTACTGTTATTTCATCTTTTTTTGTACTATAACTAATAAGCAGATCGATTACTTCAGGAAGTTTATATGCCTCTTCACCAGCTATATTAAACGCTTCTCCACATGGAACATTCCCTTTTTCGCTTTCAATAGAAAGTAAATAATATGCTCTTACAGCATCTCTTGCATCTTGAAATGTTCTTACACTTGACAGATTACCAACTTTTATAACTGGTTCTTGATAACCTGCCTCAATAAGTGCTATCTGCTTAGCGACTGTACTCTCAAAAAACACATCACTTCTTCTTGGTCCGCTGTGTGTACCCATTCTTGTAACATATGTCTTAATTCCATACGCTTCACCATAAAACTGACCTAAATAATCCGTACCTATTTTACTGATACTATAAGGACTTGCACCATGAAATTTTGTATCTTCTGCCAATTTTTCACCTACTTTTGCTCTTCCATAAACTTCACTTGATGAACAAACATGAACTACTGGATCATAGTTCTCGTTCTCACGAAGTTGCCTAATGTTTTCAAGTAGATTAGCAGTACCAATAATATTCGTCTGTAAAGTCTCAATAGGTATGTTAAATGATGTTTTTGGATAAGATTGTGCAGCCAAGTGATAAATAACATCAGGCTTAATTTCATTGAGCATTCTAAACATTGCCGCATAATCATTTAAATCTGCATAATATACACTCACTCTATCATTCTTATTGATTCTTTCTGTCAAATTGTAGATATTATCCATAGGCTCTTGCCAACGCATCATTCCAATCACTTCGTAATCGGTGTTTTCCAATAAATAATCCGCCATTTGCGAACCAACTTGACCTGTGA
>WFQD01000073.1 GCA_015487265.1 Sulfurimonas sp.
CATATTATTAATGTAGAAAGTGAGGTTAAATTTATAGAGCAGTTAGAAGAGTATTTACAGGAAAGTAATAATGTTTTTAAACAATTTGATTGGTGGATGTTTTCCAAAATAGATCAATCATTAGATGATGTTTATATTCCATATTATAATCCTAAGGAGAATAATATATCTAAGTTTAAACCAGATTTTATATTTTGGATGCAAAGGGGTGAAGATTATATAATCTTATTTGTTGATCCAAAAGGCACGGAGCATGCTGATGGATATAGAAAAATTGATGGTTATTCAATGATTTTTGAAACAGAGGATAGAAAGAGTAAAATATACCCATTTAATGGTGTAAAAGTAAAGACGAAGTTGTTACTTAAGCCGAAGTCTGGTGTAGCCAGCGTCCCTAAAAATTATAGAAAGTATTGGTTTGATAATTTTGAAGATTTTGTTGATAAAGTTTTATGTTAGTTTTTAAGATAATATTCTACAAAAACAATTGAGCAAGCCAAAGTTAAAGAATATGAAAAACAAATAGACCAGCTTGTTTATGAGCTTTATGGTTTAACTGAGGAGGAAATTAAGATTATTGAAAATGCTTAAATTTACAACAACACATTGTGCTTTTTCGGATGACTCAAAACATGAGTCGGATAGATACAATAGTCTCGCCCTCGTCACGCTTGAGGTAAAGAATTTTTTATCTTTTAATGAGGAACTGAAGAAGATATTAGAAGATTCCGATATTAGCGACGAATTTAAGTGGAACAAAGTCCGTAACGCAAAATATAGGTTCGCTGCGGAAAAATTAATCGATATCGTATTCAAAAATAAAATTCACATGAGAGTAGATGTCCTTATTTGGGATTTAGAAGACAACAGACACAAGAACTTGCCCGGCAGAGACGATTCAGAAAATTTAGTTAGGATGTATTATCATTTGCTATCCACTACTCTTTCAAAAAGATGGCCCATTTCTAATACTACGTGGCAATGGTACCCCGACGAACAGTCATCAGTAGATTGGAATATGTTACAAGATTGTATTAGTAACAAAAGGCATAAATGTGTGGCAGATCTATTTGGACAAAATCCTAGTTTTGAACAAGTAAGTATTCAACATATCCAACCATCAAACTCCAAATATTATTTCTTCATTCAGCTTGCTGATTTATTTGCGGGGATGGGTGCTTATTCGTATGGAAACTTTGACCAATATAAGAAATGGGAGCAGCAGAAAAATTCTCAACTTTCTTTGTTTGAAGATAGGAACAAGAGATTAGTTGAGTTTACTAATAGCAAACAGGAACGCTTCCGGGTAATAGAGAAGTTTAATAAAATGTGTAAAAGTAATGCGATGCAAATTGCTTTGGAAAGTTCAAGAGGATTTAAATCTTATATACCAAGTAATTTTATTAATTTCTGGCTATATGAACCACAACATGAATATGATAGAGCGCCACAAAAGATAAACAAGATGTAAGCAAATTGTGCAAGTTATAAAAAACAAATAGATCAGCTTGTTTATGAGCTTTATAGTTTAACTAAGGAGGAAATTAAAGTTATTGAGAAAAATTTGTAGTTATGGAATGGATAGTTTTGAAAATAAAAAATTTAATTAATAGGTTGAATTTATCTTCATGGTTTTGCAATTGTTCCATTATTAAGAAAAGCAGTCGTCAACAAGTAAATATCAATACTATTAATATTACTACTAATATTTATTTACCCCCCGGGGGAGAGCCTAGTATAGAATATGCTAGTGCTCAAGATCCACCTAAACAGCAAGAAACTAAAAAAACAATTCAAATTAGATTTACAGACAAACAATTGAGACTCATAAACAAAGTTAATGAAGTCCACAGAATTTTAGGAAAATACGATTACGATTTTAAGGAAGATTATAAATGGGCTCTTTATTATATTCAATATAAACCTGCTGAGGATTGGCCGTATAATGCTGCTTTGCGTATAGCTCAGGCAATGCAGGATATAGATTTTTTTAGTGCTTTTAAAGAAATAAAAGATCCAGAAAAGCAAGAAACTTTTAATAGTATTAAAAGTAAGTTAAATTATCTTTACAATAGGATAATTCAGGAATTAAGACATACGGATAAACGAAGACAAATTGAAAGACAGTTTATCTCGCAATACTATAGTGTTTTAGAAAAAAGACCTGTTATAAATTATGAAGAAATATTCAACGATTTTGAGAATTTACTTATTACTCTTTTTGATAATTTTAAGTTAAAATTATAATAAATATATGAACCAACTCCAACTACACAAAAAAATAGATGAATTGATTGAAAAAGGACCGAGAAGTGTTAGTCGGGAAGATGTTTTTGATTTGATTTCTGTAAACGAAGACGCTCGGGAGTATTTCTTTTATAAAGCGGACGAGAAATGGCTTGGTTGGCTTTGGAAGAATGGATTTCTTGATGTGATTAAACAAAAGGCAGAAGATCCGACGAGATATAGTTATAGTACTCCAGAGCTTAATTATTTGGTGAGAGTATCAAAGAAGGTACCTGATCAGGTAGCAGAGATTATCAGTGAGGTTAAGATATCTAAGGATAATTTTAATCCCGAAGTTGTGGATAGATTTGTTCAGATTTGCAGTGAATTGCCTGTTGAATATTTGAAAAAATTAGTTAAGAAAATTGAAAAAGAGAAATGGATACCATTGATGGGTATTTTTAATCAGTGGGGCTTTGAGTATGAGAAGATGTTTGAAAAGCTAAATAAAGCTGGCGAGTATGAAAGTGTGATTATTTTAGCTAAGGCAGTTTTGTCAGTAAAAAGCAAGGAAGAATTAGCAGATATATCCAGAATAGGTTTAAGTGATAATACTTTTTACTTTAGTGATTTGTCACATACTAAAGTTTTTAAATTCTTAGTCGGAATAAGTGAGAAATATAAAGAAAAAGCTTTTGTATTATTGATAAATGTATTGAAAGAAGTGATTGGTTTATGGAGTGAATTTGAAAAAGAAAAAGATAAAGTTTTTAGAGTAAATGGTGATCTTGCTCTGTATGATATTAATTTGTTTGAATTAGAGTTGAGCTGTCTCTTATACACATCTGACGCTGC
>WFQD01000074.1 GCA_015487265.1 Sulfurimonas sp.
CACAGTGGAGAGAAGCATCTGTTTCTTACCTCGAGTCAATAATACAGAATTATAGTTGACTTTTTCAAGTTTATATCCATAAACTTTTTCACCCTCTTTATACCATTTTCCATTAATGAGCGCTGATTTATTTAAAATTGCTTCTAATGAAAGTTTAGAAGAGTATCTCTGAATCTGTTTTTTAGAAGCAGATTTAGAGTATCTTCTATATGGTGATCTTACTCTTTTTTTTGCTTTTTTTGTATGTAAAAAGATAAAAGGATCTTTGAGTTTTGATATGTCTCTTGTTGAGATGCCTTTTCTAGGAGGCTTAATAGCTTTTACCTGTTCATCAACCCATGCAAGCTCGTTAGCAAGTAAGTGTGTTGCAACAAGTAAAAGTGTGAATATTATTAGCTTTTTCATTAGTATTTAATCCCCCATACTGAGATTTTAAAATCTGATTCTAAAGCATCTTCGGCCTTGATATCAAAATCATGTATATCAACAACAAGATCACTCTGTTCAAGTGAGTTAATGAACTTCACAGTATTTTTGAATTTACCTTCAGTACTTACTGTAATATCAAGAATATGCCCAAATGAGTTTCCATTTTTTGCATATTTGTTCGTGATTTGATTGATCTTTACATGATACTTTTGTGCATTTGTAGTAATAGAGTCTAAATACTCACCCCATGCTCTTTCATCATAAATAAGAGAGGAAATGGTCTCAATCTTACTTTTAATATACGCATTATTTTTCTTGTGCATCATCATTTCGTCATTGATGCGTTTAATCTCTCTGTCAAGCTGAGTGATTTTTGTCTCAGGGTTTCTCTGGAGATATTGCTTATCACTTGCAATCTGCTTTTCCAATCGTAAAACATTGGCATGCGTTTGTTTAAAACTCTCAAAAGAGCTGTCCCAGAAAAAGAGATATGCAAAAGCAAAAATACCGGCAACAATCATGCCGTATGTCATATAGATCTCTTTTTGTTCTTTACCTGCAAAAACAGTATCTATCTTGTGTAAGTAGTCTTCTATATTTATTTTCATAATAATTTAGCCTTCAACTCACTCTGGTAGATTTTTAATTTATCATCGAATTGAATTTTTTCTAGATCAAAATCATATTTTCCTTCGTGCGTTTTTGTAAGATATTCTACGAGTTTGGTGATTTCTCTGTCTTTTGGTGAGACAAGATCGAATGTTAAAATTTTTGTATTGTTATCATCCTGAGCATAGGTAATTGAAGAGACATTCACTTTGAATCTATTGATATCTTTTGTAAAGTTTGCAATGAGTTTTGCTTTCATTGGATAATCAACTTTGACTTCATGGATTTTTATAAGTGTATTTTTCTTGTCGTTATACTCTTTTTTTTCTTGGGCTAGAAGGGTCAGTGCTTTTTCTTTGTCTGCTAATCTATTTTTAATAGTAGCTTCTCGCGTTATTTTTGTATTGTGTGTTTCTTTATACTCTTGTTTGAGAAGATCTTCTTGTAGCGCTTGTGCATAGGTTAAGATCCAGTAGGTAATAGGATATGCAAATGCAAGTGCAAAAGATGCAGCAGTTAAAATGATGAGTTTACCGCTTTCTCTTCGAATGAATTTTGGAGGACGTCGATATGTCGTGAAGTTACATTCATATCTCTCTGTTTGCGGAACAAGTGTATAGAGTTGCATAAGTGCATGCATTTGATCAAGATATACATCCTCACTTGTTTCAAAGCCATAGTCAAAATCAAACTCACTTGCGTGAATATTTAGTTCTGCTTCTAGCATTTCATGAAGTTTTGTTTGCGTTTCTGCTTGTGTTCCTATATATACATGCTCAAATTTATCTATATCGAATGCTCGTTTCGCATACGTAAGAATATCATTAATATTGGCGATAAGCTCTTTATAGAGGCGGATGAGATACTCTTTGTACTCGCTGTCGCTTTCTTTAAGATTCACTTCTGTAAAGAAATCTAGAAAATCATCATAGGTGATGCGTTCACCATATAGTTCACAGAATCTTTCATGCATATCAATGAAAGAGTATTTAATAGATTTTGTATAGATGAATTCTTTATTGCCATAAATGGTCAAAGAAGCATCATTTTCTTGAAAATAGATAAAGCAGTGAACACCAGTACTGTCAAGTATCTCTTTTGCATAGAGTGATTTTATAAGGAGTGGAGCAGGTGTGATGACATCAATATATTTGATTTTTTCAACAACTTTTTCAAAGGTTGTTGTTAAATCAAGTGGATCTACAATGAAAACATGAAAATGTCTATTTTCTTCATCTAAATTATTAAAGGTCTCTATATATTGGATTTTATACTCAACAGCTTGGTCAAGCGCTAATTCATCATAGGCTTTGTTATTAATAGCATCAAAAATATCTTCATCCGGAATATTTTTACTGATCTCAATCTGTGCTGTAATAAACTCTTTCGTATTTAAATACGAGATAACAAATTGATCTTTTGAAAATTCTGGATTTTTTGATTCCGTAATAAAACTAGATATACTATTGAAATAGGTATCTTTGTAGGGATTAACAGATAGTACACTTGAAAAAGAGTGTTGTGTTGACGTACTCATTAATTATAATCCTATTTAAATTTAACCATTAACATGGAACAAAATCCATTGTTATTATAAAACTCTATCCTGTATGTTGTATTAGCTCTATCAACAGCATATCTTGTTCCAAGATCTTTTTGAGAGATTGAAATATTACTTTCATCTATCCTGTTTTTTGAGTGATAACCAATAACGTTAACACGAAGATTTTTATCCTTTATAATCTTAAAATCGTCACTTACAGAAAATTCTGAAGCTTTTTGCAAAGAAATTAGCTTTCCGTCGGCTTCTATTGTATATTTTGAAGGACAATTATTTGACATTTTAAAGTATTGTGGACTCAGCGTGGTAACTTTTTTATTACCTATATATACTTCGTATGCGCCTTGTCTATTCTTTTTAACTGCTCCCAATGGATAAGAAAAGTTAAATTCGTTACTTTTTGATTTTATCGGAATGTACCTTAAAGATTTTTTTATATCACTTAAATTTAACAAAATATTGTGATTTATTCCCAAAGTTCCATAATTTTTTATTATTTTTGCTATGTTTGGTTCATTTAAATCAAAATCTCTTTGAAAGCGGATACCCATGATTTTCATATACTCTTCAATGGCAAGAAGCTGATAAAAGACTTTTTGGGATAAAGAAGAGAGATTCTTACTTGTTTCAATAGCAAAGGCCGGTTTGTTATGTGTTACAGCAAAGTAAGTCAATGAAAGCTGCATCGCTTTGTCATCTTTTTTTGTATTGGTGTTTTTGACATTAAAGATATGGTGCTTCTCGATGAGTCTCTTGTTGACATTGTTTTGTACATCAAAAGCTATTTTGTTTAAATCTCCAAAAGGGTGCTCTTTTTCTAATTTACACTGATCAATGACACAGGTTTGCCCCCATGCTTTTGGATTATAAATATTGTTTTCATTCTTTTTTCTATAAAATCCATGTCCGTCATGAAGATTCAGGACAAGCGAGACATTCTTGGAAAGAATTATTTTCTTCACCTCTTCAACTGTTGCTTTATCCGGATCATTTCTTCTGATTTTTGCAAACTTTCGATTCATATCCCCGTGAATACCACGTCTATTACGCATAATACTTGCTTCATTTAAGTTTGGGATAATCCAAAGATTCTTTGATAGTATAGTGTAGTGCATTGCAAGAATGGCAGGTGCAAAGTAGCCGCCAGGTTCATTTCCATGAATACCACCGATCACTAAAAGAGTCGTATTTGAATCACTGTTCTCTTTTTTGAGAAGGTTGATTTTCGCTAAGAGCAGTGAGCTATAGAGAA
>WFQD01000075.1 GCA_015487265.1 Sulfurimonas sp.
ATTAAAAATAGCTACTTGTGTGAGTTGGATTGCAACTATTTTAGTCTATTTCATACCAATTGCTTTTATCGTTTTTTTGGCAGTGTTTAACAAACCTATGGATGGCGATGCTCTTTTTGCAATTTATCAGACAAATCCAAATGAGGCAAAAGAGTATATAGAAACATTTATACCTTCAATCTATTGGCTTGTTGCAATTGGCATAAGTTTTGTAATAGGGTTTTTGCTTTGGAAGCAGGAGCAAAAAGAACGCATGATGATTGAACGTTCACTATTACTCATGATAATTTTTATCTTGGCTGGCTTGGTGATAACTCAATTAAAAGATGTTAGAATCCCAAGTTTAATCTATAATAGTTTTTCTAAATATGAAGCAAATCTAAACCGATTTCTTGAGTTTCAGCAAAAAAGAAAAGATGCTACAATTCAATTGAATGCTAGTAAAAAAGAGAGGGGAGAACTGTATGTTGTTGTAGTTGGAGAATCTTTAAACAAGTTCAATATGGGCCTTTATGGATACTTTAGAGATACAACTCCAAGACTTATGAGAGAAGAAAAGCAAAATAATTTGCTTGTTTTTACGAATACATACTCCAATTCAACCAATACAATGCAGAGTCTTTCTTTTGCACTAACAGAGGCAAATCAATACAATAAAAAAGAATATTTTCAATCTCCCTCTTTTGTTGAAATTTTTAATGCAGCTGGATTTGATACATATTGGCTCTCAAGACAGGGTAGTTTGTTTTCTAATCCAAATGTTGTTTCTGCGGTAGCAAATACTTCTAAACATCCTATCGATTTAGTAAATGATATACATCTAAATCCAGATGATTTTTATAGTTTTGAAGATGCAAGAGTGCTCAAAAGTTTGAAGAAAACTCTCAAAAATCGTGATAAAAATAAAAATACACTCATTGTTGTTCATATCTATGGTAATCATGTCCACTATCAAGACAGATATCCTCAGAAATTTGAAAAATTTAAAAAGACTTTGCCTTATATCATAGGAACAAAAGCATGGTATTTAGATGATTATACAGCATATGATAATAGTGTTTATTTTAATGATTATATTGTGAGTAATCTTTTGGATATGGTAAGAAAAGAGGGTGGTGTTAGTACATTTTTATATTTTTCTGATCATAGTGAGGATGTTGTAAAACACCACGGGCATACTGCACAAATTGGAGGATTTGTGTATGAGATGACGCAGATTCCATTTATCGCTTGGTTAAGCCCAGGGTATAAAAAACGTTATCCTCAAACCTACGAAACATTTTCTTCTAATAGAGATACTCTTTTTTCCAATGACATGATATATGACACCTTGATAGGTTTAGCTCATATTAAAACCGAGCATTATAGTCCAGTGTATGATCTTTCTTCTAAAAAGTATCATCTCTCACCCAATAATGCACTGACACTTCATGGGAGAAAGCATTATACTGCACCAGATAATTATATCTATTGGAAAAACATAAATGCAAAAATAGTACAGCAAAAAAAATGGTTTAACAAGGTCATTCTAAAAGATACCGATTCTGTAGGAAAACT
Organism: Sulfurimonas sp.; assembly: GCA_015487265.1. Taxonomy (GTDB): domain Bacteria; phylum Campylobacterota; class Campylobacteria; order Campylobacterales; family Sulfurimonadaceae; genus Sulfurimonas. Next base: position 1,558 of record WFQD01000075.1, read on the forward strand.
TAATGAAGCGTGGCAATTAGGGTTCCGTTCTTTCAAGATCAACCTCTTTTATATGAAAGATAAACACACTTTTCAAACAGGAACAGATAAATATGATACAGGAGGGAACCTTCTTGATACCCTTCACTACTTTAGAACAAGTGAGATAAATACGCTTGTACTTAATCTGGCAAATATCGATGAAGCAAATAGTAACTTAATTTTTCAGAGGTTACAAGCTATTGATAATAAATTAAATCTCAAACAAAAAAGTGTTCTGATAATAAAAAAACAAGCCTTAGCTGATTTATTTAAAAAAGCAGGATGGAAAATTGCTAGAACAGATGCAAATTTGATGAATCCTGTTTTTGATTTAGCAGATAGTAAACTTAAAACTGATTTATCTAAGAAGCCTCGCTTAGCGGATGATAATGTGAAGCATATATTGGTAGATTTGACTTTAGAATATGATTGGTAATGAGTAATAGGCTCTGGGAACATTATTGTGGTTGAAAGACTATTTTTCTTCATAGATTGTGAAGTTATTGATTGTATAATTGCCATCTTGGTCAACTAAATCAACCCTTAATTTATTATTGATATATTTTGCTGGTATAGATAAGCTAATTATATTGAATCCTTTATTGATGGTTACCTTATAGGAATTTGTTTCATTGTATGTAGAGTTATTTGTGTTTTTATAGAAGATTTGCAAAAGTGTTGTTGCTGGTGCGTCGATATTATAATATAGTCTTACAAAAGGTGAAGAAGTTTTTAGCTCATTTAAAATTATAAATGGATCTCTATGAAACACAATTAACTGATTACCATGAATGGAAAATTGATTGTTTTTATAATAATGATATCTTCTATCATGGATATCAAATATCTTGGTTTCATTTTGTAGCTTTTCGCATTGCGATATAACTTTGGTGCGAGGGTAGAGATAGTCATGAATTTTAGTCTTTAGTGCAAAAAGATTATAGTCTTGAGCTTTTGTTGTAAACGCAGATAAATAAGAGTTAATATTGTTAGTTGTTAAAAGTCCTTCTCTATTTTTAATGGCTTGAAGCATCCATGAATTTATTTTTTGGTGATAATGTCTTAAATCTTTATAGTTTGCTATATTGTCCACAAAAGAGTGATTTCCCCAAGCATATACATGTAAATTTGAGTATTTATTGCTTTGACTTGTAAGGTATTGTACACAGGATTTATATATTTTAAAAGATGAAGTATTAAATTGAGCATCCAGAGCATATTGTATTCTTGAATAAGGGGGAAAGAATAAAATAAATTGGGTTTCTGGATGTTGTGATACAAATGTTATTAATGTATCATTAATAATATGTTTTGATTGTATGATACTCTTTTGTAGAGCTTGATTAAGTTGTGGTTTATTAACTTCATTTTTTTCCATAGTAGTAAGTATTTCATGAAAAGCATCTTTTATTTGGTTGTCATTCGCAGCTTTAAACCAGTTATCCAGGCCACCAAATCTTGAAGAATATCTAGATGATTTAAACCATGCATTTGGTCTATCCAAATCGGTTATTCTTCCCATACATTGCTGTTTATCTGTGCCTGCAAACAAACACTGTATCATCCTTATATTAAGGTAAGCTTTAAAATCATTTAAAGGATTACGGTCATATAGATAATTCCACTGAGAAATTGGATAGTGTCGAAGAGAATTTTTTGTTGCAAACAATCCAATATTATCGAGAGAATATAGAACTTTTTTAATTTTATGTTTTTGTAAAACATATTTGAGAATAATTGCTCTTTCAAAAAAATCACTTCCTGATAAAGATATATTGATGAATTTACCACCAAGTATATCAGATGCTTCTTTAGAGGAAGTATTCTCAAGCATGCTGGTACCAAGAATAATTGAATCATATTCCCAATTATTTATAATTCCTGCTGCTTGAAGTCTCATATTTGAATATAGATATTGTTTATATTGCCATGGTTTATGAAA
>WFQD01000076.1 GCA_015487265.1 Sulfurimonas sp.
TATAATATGGGAATGATGTAACAGTCTGTCAAGAATGGCAGTAGTGACCACTTTATCTCCGGCAAACACCTGTGTCCATTTGCTAAAGACAAGATTGGAAGTAAGGATAGTTGAACCTTTCTCATACCGTTTGGAGATAATCTGAAAAAAATGGTTTGCTTCCTCTTTATTCATAGTGAAATAACCAATCTCATCAATGACAAGTACAGATGGGTTTGTGACTGATTTTAAAAAAGCATCATATTTACACTCTTTTTTTGCTTTTGTGGCACTATTTAAAAGTTCGGCAATAGTAGTAAACTTTGCTTTGTATCGATGTTATACAGCCCTATATGCCAAAGCAATGGCAAGATGTGTTTTACCTACGCCACACTGACCAAGCAGAATAATATTCTCATTGCGTTTAATGAAAGAGAGTGTAGATAGCTCCTCTATCTGTTTACGGTTCACACCTACTGAAAAAGTATAATCAAACCCTTTAAGCGTTTTTATTGCAGGAAATCCTGCAAGCTTTGTCAGTGTACTTTTGCTTCTATCCATTCTGTTATTGTGTTCTTGTTGCAGAAGCTCTTGTAAAAACTGTGTATACTGCCACTCCTCTTTTGCTGCAGTTGTAGCAATGGTATGGAACTCTTCTGCTATGGTAGAGAGTTTGAGTGACTTGCATAGTGAAAGAATTTCTGTGTCTAATGCCATAATGCACCTCCCATTTACATTTGTGTTGTAAATGCCGGTATGAGTGCTAAAAACACCGTAGCCGGTATCAGGTCATCGTAGGTTTGAATATCCCTGTTTGGAATATAGAGGGAATCAACATTTAGATTATCTCTATTGAACTGTGATTGTTTTTTTACTACACTTTGGATTACAACCTTTGGATGGATGCCACCATAAGGTTTAGGCAGAGAAAGCAAGTGGGATTGCTCCTCTGCCAGTAAGTCAAACGGCCTTCGCAGTGTCGTTTGATGTATCCTGACATTGGCAACATTCTCAAGCCATTTCAAGACCTCTGCATTTGCATTATCAATATCGATTTTATAATTTTTCATTGCTAGTTTTACTCTGAGTGCATTATGGAAACTGTAACGCAGATAATGGTTGAAGCGTTCCACTTTCCCTTTCGTCTTGGCACGGTATGGTCTGCACACTTTCAAAGCAAATCCGCAGTGTTTGGCGAAATCTTCAAAGAGTGGATTGAACTGATGTTTCCCTCTGCCATATGCATTGCGCTTAATAATAACGGTCTTCACCCCAAGGGCACTTCCTCACTTCGTTCAGGGCGCATATTATCATAGAGGCATTCTTTGGCTACACCTCCAAAATATGCAAACGCATTCATATGGCATGCAAGAAGCGTTTCTATCTTCTCATTATCAACATACTCTACATAAGAGGTTCTGCTATACCCCATTGTCGCAACAAATGCGGAAAGGTTATCGCTTGGAAACTCTATCCAATCAACTTGCATCTGTTTACCTGCTTTAGTTTCAAAGCGAATCAGTTTCTCCTCTTTAACTCTTTGTCTGAGTTCATATTTTTGCATTACCTGCTGTAACCATCGAAGACTTCCATTATAACCAAGAGCTTGTATCTCAGCATAAATGATGGTTGTTGGAATAAACACTTTTTGCTCTTTGGCAGTTTCTAACATTTTTACAATATGAGGAAGATATGGATCCACGATATTTGCAACAGGTGTTTTATTGATTGTTGGAACATATCCATCTGGCAGTTTGGCATATTTCCGCACTGTCTCTCGAGATATACCAAGTCTTCTTGCTACTTCTGTCTTGTTAAGCCCTTGTTTTAAAAGTTTTTTTATCATCTGAACTTGCCTTTTATCTAACACTTGACTCCTTTCATAATTCATAAAAAGGAGTCTATCAAAAATTAATTTGATTTTTTAAGGTTTAGGTTCAAAATACAACTCTCTCTTTGTATTCCTTGGTGCCAATTTTAGCAGTTCGTTTGACATGTAGAGCTTTTTAGTATTTTTTAAAATTTTTACTTCCCTATTTTAGGGCTTTTGAGTTTTTGATATTATTTATCATTTCTCATCGGATTTACCTAAAAAAGATAGAAAAATAAGGATGATTTTATAATACTATAAGTTAAAAGTGTTATAATTTCGTCCTCTTTAAAAGAGATGGTGTGCGCT
>WFQD01000077.1 GCA_015487265.1 Sulfurimonas sp.
ATATAGAACTTATCTTTGTTGAACTTCCAAAGTTTAAAAAAGAACTCAATGAATTAAAAAACCTTAAAGAACAATGGCTCTATTTTCTAAAAAATGCAGATAGTTTAACGATGATACCAAAAGAGTTTGACAACTCCATTCAAAAAGCCTTAAATACGGTGAACGAAGCTGGTATGTCAAAAGAGGAACTTGAGATACAACATAAAAGAAAAGAGTTTATTTCAGTTCAAAAACTTGCTATTTTAAAAGCTGATAAAGATGGATTTAAAAGGGGGATTGAGAGAGGGATAGAAAAAGGGATAGAAAAAGGGTTAAAACAAGGAATTGACGAGGGGATGAAACAAAGAAATGTTGAAATCGCCATCAATCTTTTGGATATTTTAGATGTAGAGACTATTTCTTTAAAGACAGGATTGAGCGTAGCCGAAGTGGAAGATTTAAAAAATGATTAAATTCGTCGGTGCAGGTCCTGGAGACCCAGAACTTATAACGGTTAAAGGGATGAAAGCTTTACAAGATGCAGAGGTTGTACTTTATACTGGTTCTTTAGTACCTCGTGAACTGCTTGATTGGTGTAAAGAAGGCACAATCATAGAAAATTCTGCGGATATGAACTATGAAGATATTTTTGCTTTTATCAAAAAATATGCTAAGAAAAAGTTTGTGCGTTTGCATACTGGCGATAGTTCTCTCTACTCAACAACTGCCAAACAGATAGCATTTTTAAAAGAAGAAAACATAGAGTTTGAAATCATCCCTGGAGTAACCGCTGCGTTTGGTGCAGCAGCATCAGCAGCTCTTGAATATACTATCCCTGGGGTTTCGCAGACACTTATCATCTCGCGTGTGGAGGGAAGAACACCCAACCCTGAGAGTTTAGAGCAACTTCTTTCAAACAAACACTCCTCTTTTGCTTTTTATCTCTCCATTACCCTTATAAAAAAACTCAAAGAGACCGCTTATAAACTCGGCTATAGCGAAGACACTCCTTGTTGGGTGGTAGAAAAAGCGACATGGACAGATGAAAAAGTTTATCAAGGTACTATAAATGATATAGAAGAAAAAGTAGTGCATATAAAAGGTGTAGCACTCATTATGTTTGGTGCATTTTTAGACCAAACCCCAACACAAGAATCACATCTTTATGCAAACAAATACAAAAAAGAGAGCCAAAGGAAATCAAAATCATTATGAAAATAGCCATAGCAACTATCAACAATCCCTCGCTAGAAGCAGCAAAAAAACTGCTTCCCTTCTTAAGCGAACACGAATGCCATGTTTTTAACAAAGCCGAAGATGAAGGCAACTTCCATAAATTTAACAAGGTTGATGACATTATGCCAACTGCATGGGCGGAGTTTGATGCTATCATCTTCATTATGGCAACGGGTGCCGTCATTCGTAAGATTGCTCCCCATTTAAAAGACAAAGCCACAGACCCTGCTGTGCTTATTATGACACTTGATTTACAACGCGTTATTCCTCTCCTCTCTGGACATTTAGGGGGTGCCAACGAACTAGCAAATGAACTCACTCACAAGATAAAAGGGTGTGTAAACTTTGTTACAACAGCATCCGACCAGATAAAAGTGCTTGCATTTGATATGTTTGCAAAAAAACATGGCTTTACGATTAGTAATCTCAAATCTTTAGCAGAAGTCTCCAATGCCATCATTAACAAGAAAAAAGTCCAAGTTATAACCTACCCTTGCATGATTACAACACTCAAAGAGTTTGAAGGCTACAAAGAAGAAAATTTTACATTTTTTATGCCTGATGATTTACAAAATATAGATGAAAACATCCCCAAAGTTTACATCACACCCCAAAAACTACCTCATACCACACTCCAAATCCATCCCCAAGAGATAGTTTTAGGATTAGGCATGAACAGAGGCACATCCGCAGAGGAGATAAACAAAGCCGTACAAAGATTTTGTTTTGAACATGGTCTTGAGAAAAAGCAGATTAGTAAACTCGCAAGTTTTACAGCTAAGGCAGATGAAGAGGGCTTACTAAGCTATGCAAAAAGTGTAGATACTGCTTTAGAGTTTTTCTCTGAAGATGCCATCAATGCACTCACACAAGAGTTTAGCCCCTCACAAGCAACAAAATTCTTTAACATTAAAGGAGTAGCAGAACCCGCTTCACTTTTGGCTAGTAAATACAAAACACTCTTTTTAAGTAAGAGAATTTATGGTGGCGTTACCATCGCTGCTTCATTTTAAACACAAGGAGAAAACATGGGAAAATTAACATTAGTTTCAACAGGTGCAGGCGGGAGTAGATACTTAACACAAGAGGCAATAAATGCAATTAGAGAAGCAGATTTAATCGTCGCTTATACGAAATATGCAAAAGATTTACCTGAGTTAGTAGCAGATAAAGAAGTTTTTACAACACCAATGACAAAAGAGATAGAACGGGTACAGCATGCCATAGATGAAGCCAAAAAAGGGAGAACTGTTGCACTCCTTTCAAATGGTGATGCCAATGTTTATGCGATGGGGTCTTTGGTTGTTGAGCTTTTAGATACTTATAACCTTTGGGAGAGCGTTGAGTACTCCGCTTTGCCCGGCATTAGCTCTGTTTTAGCACTTGCTTCTGAAGTAGGTGCGCCACTGAGTCAAGATTTTTGTCTCATTTCACTCTCAGATAGGCTTACAGATGCTGAACTCATTCAAAAGCGCATTCGTTTTGCACTTGAGGCTGATTTTGTTATCTCTATTTATAATCCAAAAAGTAAAAGCAGACTTGAACCCTACCGCGGAATGCTTGAACAGTTAAAAACCATAGAAGAAACCCGCCCTGTTGTAATAGCACGTGATTTAGGAAGAGAAAATCAAATGATTAAAATCATTACAGCAAAAGAGCTGATAAACGCAGGGGTTGAAAATGTTGCTGTCAATATGTCCACGACCCTACTCATCGGCAATTCTACAACAAAACTCACACTTGATGGCAGAGTTTTAACACCACGAGGATACTTAAACAAGTATGAACTCAGTGGTGAAAAAAAAGATGAATGGAAGAAAGTAAACTAATCTCTTGAAGCGAAGTTGATGAAAAGTGTCATGTATTTTTTGACCTTTTCTATCTTTGAGGGTGTGATTTTTGCATCTTTGAGGTACATATTTTCAAAAGTATAAAAATCTCCTTCGCCTAAACTTGTCGTATCCATACCAATTTTTGGACGCATCAAGACTTCCGTTCTTCTCACTTCACTTCGTGGATTGATAGGCTTGATGATAAGTTCTTCATCGCCTATACATAAAGCCTTTTGTGCCTCAGCAGAAGCCGCACTAAAAGAAGTCACACCAGCAATAACCTCACAATTTTTATAAACTTGCTCATCTTTTTCTTTGATAATATCAAGAAGATAGTAAATACTTGAGTATATCGCAGCATCCCCTAAAGTCACAAAACAAACTCGTTTATACTCTTGCAGTGTCTCTAAAACAATCTCCGCTTCATGAACCCAATCTTCATACAGAAAATGCATCGGTGAATAAACAGGGACTATAGGTTTCTGTAGAGCTAACACATCCAAAGCATCCGTAACTATTTTATAACTAATGGATTTTGTAAAGCTATTGTCTTGACTCTTCGTAGGAACACAAATAGCATCACATGCTTTAAAAGCATTCAATGCTTTGAGTGTTAAAAGTTCGACATCCCCAGGTCCTAAAGAGACCATATAAAGTTTTTGATTCATTATTTTTGATAACCTATGCTAGTGGTGTAATTTTGCAAATTATAACGGAACATTCTTCTTTAGGGCTGAAATACTCTTTTAAAAATCATACGCAAACAACAACTCGGTTCTCTCCCAATCTTTATCTGTTTTCACCGTACTTTCTCTATCTTGACTGATTGCATATGTCAAAGCAAATGTAAAATCTTTATAACTATAATCTGCGATAATATCTTGTTCTACGATATGGGCTTTTACTCCTGCATTATCAGCATTTCCAGTAAAATTACCGTAAGCATAGGTAAAATTTATCTTCTTAAAAGCATAGCCTATGCCACCGACAAGAGCCGAAGCACTTCTGTTGTTTGTAAGTTCATTGAGTATCATTGTATCCATACTTGTATAGAGTGTTCCTCCTCCAAAACCTGAAAAACTACTCTCGCCTACACCATTTTTACTCGCATAGTTATACGCAAAACTGAGTGCCGCATCGCCAATAAGTGCTTCTCCAAGTACACCATAAATGTCTGCATTTACTCCACTGCCACTGAGTTGCGATTCATGAAGGTACTGTGCACCCATATGCAAATCTGTGGTTTGATTCAAATGGTAAAGATACCCCGTATCTGCATAAAAGGCATTTGTCAAGTGTGTAATGTTGTAGTACCAAAGATTAAACTCAAAATCATCCGCATACGAGACACCCCCAAAGTTCGTACCATTTTCACCTGTTTTTGCCCATGGAGTATCAAGCCCTGCATCCGTTCCTTGCCATTTACTCAAATGCCCAAACATCCAAGTCACACCACTCTGCTCGTAGCTTACAACTCCACCACTAAAGGTATCGTGTATCATATGTATGTCATCACTATCTGCAAGCGGTGTGTCAATGAGAATACGCCCTGCTTGCACCTTTAAATTAGCATAGCTATAACTCAAATAAGCTTGTGAAAGTGCAGTGTAGCGTCCATTAGTAGAAGAGAGTTCTGCATTGTTTTTGCCTTGAGTTCTTTCACCCGTGGCAAAATTGAGGTCTTTTGAGAGCGCAAGTTCTGCTCCAAAACTGAACCCTTTTATATCTTTTGATATAAAGTTAAGAGTACCACCAATCGCCGTTGCATACGTATCATTTACCCCTAATTGTCTTTGATGATAGCCCGCATACATTGTTCGTAATTGCCCATTGAGACTCCCTATAGGTTCTCTTTCAATTTTTCCTACATTTTGTGAGACATCTCGCAAAGAGTGCTCTGTTTCTGCTCTTTGTGCATTTTTGTTTTCATGGGCACCTGCAGCATAAAATCCCATTGTAAGTAAAAGAGTTATTGGTAAAATTTTCATTGCTTTTTTCCTCTACTTTTAAACCGAAAACTTATCTATTTTTTCGCCCAATACATCGGTAGAATCATTGAGATGTTGTGAATTTGAAACAATTGTTTCTATGCCTTCTCTATTAGATGCGACAAGTGTATTGACTTCATCCATTCCATGCGATATATTTTCCACAAGCTTGCCTGCGTTTTCAAAATCATGCAGGGTGTTTCTCGTCGCTTCAGAAGCACTGTTCATAATACTTACTGTTGTATTGATTTTATCCTCAACATTGGATGAAATTTCGACAAGACTTTGTATATTTTGCGAATTTCTATTCATCTGTTCACTTGAGTCATTGATAGACTGTACCATAATGTTAATGTTTGATTGAATTTCCACAAGACTTTTTTGTGTTCTCTCTGCGAGTTTGCGCACCTCATCAGCCACCACGGCAAAACCGCGTCCATGTTCCCCTGCACGTGCTGCTTCAATGGCAGCATTGAGAGCAAGAAGATTTGTTTGGTCTGCAATATCACCAATAACACTCAGTATATCTTTTACTTGTGTGGCTTCATCACTTAAAGCTTCTATTTTATGTGCCATCTCGGTCTCAACATCTGCAGTCTCCTGCACATCACTAATGAGTTTGATAATCTCTTGAGTTGCTTCACCTAAGTTCTCATTGGCTACCTCTGTACTTTTTGTACTCTCATCTGCAGCAATGACAGAGTTGCTTATCATCTGCACTATCTCTTGTGCTTCATGGGTAGTAGCATCAAGCTTCTCGCTCGCATTATCAATTTTTGCTCGCATACTTGTTGCTTCACTATTTAAAGACTGGGCAATACTTATATCTTCATCAGAAGATGCTTTAACACTTTGCACAAACTCTATAAGTACAGTGACTACCTCTTGCAAATTATTTGCCATTGAAGCAATCTCATTTTTTCCATCAATATGTAATCGACTTGTAAAATCTAGTTTTGCCAATTTTGCAAGGTATTCATCTATAGGTTTAATCTGATTAAGTACCAGTTTTATCATCAAAAATGACATAATAATAATCACAACAAGAAGCCCAGAAAAAGCAAAACCTAAACTCATGAAACTTTTAATATGTTTGTTGATAACTCCTGCTGTTAAAGATGTCTTTTTCTTATAAGCATCTACCCATACTTGCAGTTGGTTTGCTAATTTCTCGGTAAAAGGGTCAAGCACTTCCATCTGCTTATTCCCCTCATCTGGTCCATACTTCACATAAGCAGTTGCCATACTAAAGCCTACTTTATAAAAATCTGCCAAATTCTTTTTAAAAGCTTGCAGTTGTGCAACCATTGTAGCATCACCATTTTTTTGAAACTTGAGTATCAATTTATCTAAATTTTGATTTGCAAGTCCAAAGTAGCGTTTGGCTTCATCCCACCCATCATCAAAGCCCTTTGCTCCTCTTGTTGCTGAAACATCAGTAAACCACTGCTGAATCTGCACCACATCAAGTTTTAACTCTGAAAGAGTAAGCATACTTGGCATAGTTGTCCCCGTTTGCTTGTTTGAAGTCTCTTCAAGATTTTTGAGGTTCAAATAGCTAAACATACTCCCAAGCATTAAAATAATGAGCACAATACTCACCGATGCAGCTAAAACTTGTGTCACTTTAAAATTAGAGAAAAACTTCATGGGGGGGGGGGTTCCTTTATAAAAATACAATAAAAAACTATACAAATTTCCAACTTAATTAAAGCTTTAAATAGTATAATTTGACATGAAGCTCTCCCATCTCAAACAAATATGTACTTATTTACAAAATTTTTCCAAAATCTCCGCAATCCACCGTGTAAACGACACTACACTCAAAATAGTTTTTGACAAAAATGACACCATTTATGCCAATATGCAACGCTCCAACTCCAGTATGTTTAAATGCACTGAGTATCCGCGTTCAAAAGTCTATAATGCCCCGTTTGATATACTTTTAGCCAAGCGTTTTAACCGAGCCAATATCTTAAACATTACACTCCTTAACGGTGATAAAATCATCCGTATCAAAACAGCGCTTGCCTCTGCTTATAAAGAGGAGATTACCTACCTGCAACTTGAATTTACTGGAAAATATACTAATGTCATTCTCTTAGATGCTGAAAATATTGTCCTCGAAGCACTCCGTCATGTTGATTTGTTTGCTTCCTTTCGAGAGGTACGAGTCGGGCAAAAACTCCTCGATGTTCCTCCTGCTCCCTTTGTGGCAAAAGAGTACCCGATTGCAGATGTTCCGAGTTTTTTATATAATGTTTATGAAAAAGAGCAAGCAACACAGTTAGACAATCTCAAAAAACAAAAGATTGCCTTTCTCAACAAAAAGCTTAAAAAACTCCAAAAACTCTATAACAGACTCGATGATGAAAAAAGCCTCTTAGCTCAAGCACAAAAGAGTGAACATTATGGGAACCTTGTACTTTCTAATCTCCATGCAATAGCACCCTATACACAGCATTTAGAACTCCTTGATTATGATGGCACCACCATTACACTGCAGCTTGATAAGCCCTATGCTTCTGCCCATCTCATCAGTAACATGTACTTCACCCAAAGTAAAAAAGCCAAACAAAAAGCAAAACATCTCCACATCGAAGAGGAGTCACTGCGTTCTAAAATAGAGCACACCAAGCTTTTCATCCATACCGTGCAAAATGCAAAAAACACAGCCAAAATTGCACTGCTTTTTCCAAAAAAAGTCCAAAATAAAAAGCTCAAAGTAAACGAATCGATAGAGACTTTTTTTATAGAGGGCTACAAAGTGCAACTCGGTAAGAATGAAAAAGGCAATATTTTTCTTTTACAAAACGCAAGGGCAAAAGATATTTGGTTGCATTTAAAAGACCAACCCTCTTGCCATGTCCTCATCACGACCGACAAACAAAATCTTCCAGAGCATATCATCCAAAGTGCTGCTCGTTTGTGTGTTGATTTTACAACGACTTCAAAAGATAAATTTTTAGTCGATTATACTCCACGAAGGGAAGTAAGTATTCAAAATGGTGCAAATGTCCTTTATAATAAATACAAAACCATCGAGGTAGATACAAGGAGTGAGTAATGGCTTCTATTAGCCCAACAGGCAGTGTGATTTTTACCAACCAAATGACTCCTGCAGTTGCAACAACGCAAAATGCCCATACCAATCGTGTCGATTTTCAAAATATGGTTGCACAATCTGCTGTGCAAGAAAAAGATGAAAAAGTTTTAGAAGTCCGCCCCACAGAAGAGAATCAAGAAGTGGATGAAGACAAAGAACACACTCGTGATGAAGCCGACCGCGAAACGCAGCGAAGCGAACATGAAGAGCATGAAGAAGAAACTCCAGAAGAAGAGCCCCTTTATAAACTCGATATTAAAGTCTGATATGTTATAATCTCCTCTAATTTTACTTTGGGATTACAGCATGCAAAGAGTACGGACAATATTTGATAACAATAGAGAAAGAATTATTACAGGGTTTATCCTCTTAGCCTCTGTGCTTATCATCGGTTATATCGATAGTTTTTTCATCACATGGCTTGTTTTTGGTGGTATTTACCTCATTGCATTTAGTGAAGCGATTAAGCTTTTTCAACTTAACAATGCAAATTTGCTTCCTTTTGCTGCGGGTGTGTGGATTCTTGCAGGCATTTACCCTTATGGCGATGACCTTTTTGTTATCTCAGGACTCATTTATGCAAGTGCATTGGCTTATAACAAAAAACTTGCATGGAAAGACTACCTCCCTTTCATTTACCCAACTGCTGGAATGCTTTTTGTTTTCACCATGTACCAAGAGTATGGCGTTTTAAGTCTGCTCTGGCTCCTTGCTGTAGTTGCACTCACTGATGTGGGAGCGTATGCTGTTGGAAAGACCATAGGAAAAACACCTTTTTGTGAAACAAGCCCAAACAAAACCATGGAAGGCGTCGTTGGCGGTGTAACCATCGCTACACTCGGCGGTATGTTTTTTGGTATGCCAATTGTTGATATGGGCATTGGTTTTCTTATCTCTTTTGCTGTTGCTGTGAGTTCTATATTTGGAGATTTGTTTGAGTCTTCCCTTAAACGTGCCGCAGGTGTCAAAGATAGCGGAAACATTCTCCCCGGTCACGGCGGTATGCTCGATCGCATAGACGGCTACCTCTTTGCTGGCATTATTATGCTTGTCCTTCTTCGTGGTTTAGTCTAGGTGGTTCTCCTTGGCTCAACTGGCTCTATCGGAGTCAATACCCTCTTAGTTGCCAAACGTTTTGGCATAGATGTAGAAGTACTTGTCTGTGGTAAAAACATTGCCCTCTTAAATGAACAACTTAAAGTGCATTCCCCAAAAATAGTTGTCGTTGCACAAAAAGAGGACATTCCAAAAGTAAACCACCCTTGCGTTTATGCAGGTGAAGAAGCTATTTTACAAGTCATTGAAGATGCAGAGAGTGAGTTAGTTGTCAATGCTCTCGTCGGTTTTTTAGGACTTCGCCCTACCCTCACAGCCCTTAAACACAACAAGAAAGTTGCCCTTGCAAACAAAGAGTCTCTTGTCGCAGGCGGTGCATTTATAGACACTTCCAAAATCCAACCCATAGATAGCGAACATTTTGGACTTTGGTACCTCCTTCAAGAGCGACCAATCTCAAAGATGATTATCACCGCAAGTGGAGGTGCATTTCGTGATTGGGAGATTGCCAAACTCAAAAACGCAAGCCTTGCCGACACACAAAAACATCCAAACTGGAACATGGGACAAAAAATCACGATAGATTCTGCAACTATGGTGAACAAAGTCTTTGAACTCTTAGAAGCACGCTGGCTCTTTGGTGAAGGAGAGTACGACGCTATCATAGAAACGCAGTCGCTCATCCATGCCATGATAGACTTCAAAGATGGCTCAACCACCGCACATTTTGCAAACGCAAGTATGCAACTCCCTATCGCCTTTGCTCTCGATAAAAAAATGGATGAAAACATCTTAGAGCATGTCGATTTACTCAAAACGGGTAGTTTAGAGTTTCGAGAAATATCCCCTGAACGCTACCCTATTTGGGAGATAAAAAAAGAGCTCCTAGCAAACCCCGTTCGTGGACTCATAGTAAACGCAGCTAACGAAGCCGCCATTGAACTCTTCATCAACAAAAAAATAGGCTTTTTAGACATCTCAAAAAAAATCATCACTGCGTTTGAAAAGTTTGATACACTTCCAAAAACAATTGATGATGTTTTTTCTATTGATGATGCAGTGCGACGCAGTATATTAGAAGGAAAACAATGAAATCATTTCTACTCATCTTGCTCTTAAGCTCTTTACTCCTGAGTAAAAATGGTGTGCATTATAGACATGCATCCCTCCAAACATCTTATGAAAATGTCACATTAAATAATGGAGAAAATATGGGCTTAATTGGTCTTAACTACCTTTTTCATCCAAATAAACATTTTTATTATGGTCTTGGATCCTATGGGGCAGCCACCGGTAATAGAGGAGGTTTCTTTACTGGTGGATTTACCACCGGTCTCAAATATGAACTGATAAAAGACTTATATCTGGATTCTGGTCTCTTTTTTGGTGGTGGTGGCGGTGCTTCTGCAGATGGACAAGGTGGTGGGCTGATGTTAAAAGCATACTCTGGTTTACTTGCTGATTTTGGGACATTCAGCTTAGGGGTCAATTACTCATTCATTAAATTTCCAAATGGAAATATTGACTCTAAACAAGTTGGTGTTGTAGCAGATATAAAGTTTACAACTACCCTTGCTGACAATCAACTCGATTTAGACAATCTCCATCAATATTACTTCAGTAGCGATCAGGATTATCTTGTAGCAACATACCAAACATATTTTCCTGCAAGTGGCACAAAGACACGTGCAGGTGTTATCAGAACGGCAAATGTTGGTTTAGTGGGTCTTGAGTATGGTATTCATCTCACACCTCATATTGTTACTTACTTTGAGAGTGCGGGAGCCTTGCAGGGAGCCAATGGATATATGGAAGTACTTGGCGGAGCATCTTATGTAACAAAACTCACTAAAAAAACAGAACTCTTTACAAAAGCTTCTCTTGGACTGGGTGGAGGAGGAGAAGTCAATACTGGGGGAGGAGGTATTTCTAAAGCCTCTTTAATGCTCAGTTATAGTCCAACAAAACGCATTAATGCTCGTGTCGGTGGAGGGTATTTTCATTCTCTTAATGGTGGCTTTGATGCGCCTTTTGCAGAAGTCAATTTTGGAATCAATACAAACTTTTTATCTGCAGGTGCAAAAAAAAATGAAATTGACTACGACTCAATCTATAGTCAAAAATTTACCATGCGTTTTGTCAATCAAACATATCTTTACTCAAATACGCTTTCTACAGACCCAACACGTAAAGATAATGTCCAACTTACGGGTATTAAATTTGATTGGTTTCTTAATGATAAACTCTATGTCTCAGGTCAAGCACTCGCAGCCTATGCAGGTAAAGCAGGTGGTTATGCTGCTGGAATGTTTGGGCTTGGCTATGTCCAACCACTAGGACTTGGGTTTAATGCCATTGCAGAGCTCGACATAGGTGCAGGAGCAGGTGGTAGAATCAACACAGGTGGTGGAGCCATCACACAACCTATGGCGGGAATATCATACCAACTTTCAGAAAATCTTTCATTTTCAGTAATGGGAGGCAAAATTCTTGCTCTCAATGGAGATTTAGATGCTAATGTTGTAGATATAGCACTTGTTTATCGCTTTAACAAGCTACTTTCTCATTAAAAAGGTACTTCTCTATGATTCAAGGTGTCTCTCTTTTTGCAAATGTCGGTATCGCTGAAACCTACATCAAAAACCATAACATTCACATAGCAGTTGCTAATGAGCTCCTTCCTCCGCGTGCTGCATTTCACCAAGAGATGCACAAAAGTTGTGAGATGATTCAAGGCGATATTACCCAAGAAGAAGTTTTTAAGTCTATTTGCACACAAGCAAAAGAAAAAAGGTGTGATTTTCTCATCGCCACTCCGCCCTGTCAAGGAATGAGTCTTGCAGGAAAAATGCAAGAAGATGATCCAAGAAACTCCCTCATCAAGTATGTAATTGCACTCGCAAAAGAGTTACAGCCGAGCAATATCCTTATAGAAAATGTACCAAAAGTACTCAACACTTACCTTGTGCATAAAAAAGAGAAACTCAAAATCACAGACTTTATCAAAAATGAGCTAGAACCTTTAGGCTATATCATCAACCCTGTAGTAGTTGATGCTGCCGAGTATGGAACTCCACAAAGTCGCAAACGAGCCATCTATCTTATCTCGAAACTGCACAAATGGGAGCTCCCTCCAAAACAAGAAAAGATAACCGTGAGAGAAGCCATAGAACATCTGCCAAGTTTAGAAAGTGGAGAGAGTTCACCCATCCCTTTTCACAAAGCAAAAGCGCATAATGAACGTCACATCTCCTTTTTAAAACACACGCCAACAGGTAAAACCGCCCTGCATAACAAAGTACACTACCCGAAAAAAGAAGATGGCACCCGCATAAAAGGCTACGATACCACCTACAAACGCATAGAGTGGGATAAACCCGCACCCACCATAACCATGGCAAATGGCTCAGTATCAAGCCAAAACAATGTGCATCCTGGTCGTTTAAAAAAAGATGGCACATATAGTGATGCAAGGGTACTCACACTCAAAGAAATTTTTATATTAACAGGTCTGCCTGATGATTGGGAACCACCTGAGTGGGCGAGTGAGCAGATGATACGTGAAGTGATAGGAGAAGGTGTGCCACCGAGACTGATAGATACACTTCTTTCAACAATGCCAAGAGCATCATAAAAACAAATCCTTAGAGATAGCGAGCCAGCGTATTAGAAAAAATCAAACTAGAAAATGATATAATGAATTTCACAAAAAGGAGGTTTGAGAGTATGACTAAAAATGAAATATTACATAAATTAGCAGATAACAAACCTTATATTGAAAAAGAATTTGAGGTTGAGAAAATTGGCTTATTTGGTAGCTATGCAAAAGATAAGCAAACTAACGAAAGTGACATTGATATTTATGTAGAGTTTAAACATAAAACATTTGATAACCTTGCAGGGCTTTGGAACTATCTTGAAGAGCTGTATCATAAGAAGATAGACTTGTTTCATAAGCACAAAAATAACAATCAAGTTATCATTGCCAATATTCAAAAAGATGTGATTTATGGATAAAGCGAACAACTTAGAACTCTTAAAGTTCATCCTTGCAAGTATTGAGATGATTAAAGATAGATTTGAGGACATTAGCAATAGTGATGACTTTATGTATAGCAAAGATGGAATGATGAAGTTAGACTCTATCTCTATGCGATTGCAGTCTATTGGGGAAGCATTAAAAAATATAGATAAAAGAGATAGAGACTTTTTGCTAGAAGTGGCTACTAAAACATATTGGAGTAACATTATAAAAACAAGAGAGATAATAACGCATCATTATATAGATATAGACTCAGAAACAGTTTTTATGATTTGTGATGAGAAGCTAAATGATTTACAAAATAAAATATCTTTATTAATACATAAGCTCTCAAATGAGAAGTAAAAAATGATTCTCTCCATAGAAAGTTCTTGTGATGATAGTGCAATAGCCATTACTGAGATTGCTACAAACAGACTTCTTTTTCATAAGAAAATCTCTCAAGAGATAGAACATAGTGTTTATGGAGGGGTTGTGCCTGAGCTTGCTGCACGACTGCATGCTGAGGCACTGCCTCAAATACTTACACAAGTTGAGGAGTATTTTGACAAGCTCAAGGCAGTCGCTGTTACGGCTACTCCTGGTTTAGCTGTTACACTTGTTGAGGGGGTTACTATGGCAAAGGCGATTGCAGTTGCCCTCCATATTCCTCTCATTGGAGTAAACCATTTAATAGGTCATATTTATTCACTTTTTATTGAAAAAGAGACACATTTTCCGCTTACTGTACTCCTTGTTTCTGGCGGTCATACACAAGTGATGGAAGTCAAAAGTCTTACAGAGATAGAAACAGTAGCTAAAAGTATGGACGATAGCTTTGGAGAGAGTTTTGATAAGGTTGCCAAAATGATGGGGCTTGGGTATCCTGGAGGACCTGCCATCCAAAATTTAGCAAAAAATGGCAATAGATTTGCCTATAATTTTACCGTACCTCTTCACCAATCCCCGCTCATCGCATTTAGCTACTCAGGACTCAAAAATGCTGTGCGTTTAGCAGTGCTTGATGCAGATGGCGACACCACAAAGTACCCAGATATTGCCGCTTCTTTTGAACACATCGCTACTAAACACCTTACCATGAAACTCAAAAAATACTTTAAAACACACAAGCCAAATACCTTTGCCATCGTAGGTGGAGCAAGTGCAAATCTTTACCTGCGTTCACAAATCGAAGCACTTTTACAAGATTACAATGCCAAACTCATCGTAAGTGAACTTCAATACTGCTCAGACAATGCTGCTATGATAGGAAGAGTTGCCGTAGATATGTACAAACAAAAACTTTTTTCAAATCTCACAAGTCTGGATGTCCATCCAAAAAGTATTTTATAAACTTAAAAAAAACTTACACGAAAACATTTACTTGCTAAATAAGAGTAAAATTATCCTATTTTCTATAAACTTCTCCCATCAAACACGAAAGTGTAAAAAACAAAAAAAAGGATTTGAATATGGCAACAACTAAATTCAAAGGTGAAGACGTAGAGTTATTAGGAAATGAAGTAAATGTTGGAGATAAAGCTCCAGAGGTAACAGTTGTAAACTCAGATGGTTTAGGTGATGTTACAGTTGGTGGTGCACAAGGTGTTAAGCAACTTATCATTGTTGTTCCTTCACTAGATACTGGTGTATGTGCTACTGAAACTCGTAACTTCAATGCAAGAGCAGCTGAGTTAGATGGTGTAAAAACTACTATCGTTTCTCTTGACTTACCATTTGCTTCTGGACGTTTTTGTTCAGCTGAAGGCATTGACAAATTAACTGTTACTTCTGACTTCAGAAACAAAGATTTCGCAAATGCTTATGGTGTTTTACTTGGTGGATCAGTTTTAGCTGGTGTTACTTGTAGAGCAATCTTCGCTGTTGATGCAGATGGAATTGTTACTTACAAACAAATCGTTCCAGAAATCACTGAAGAGCCTAACTACGACGAAGCAATCGCTGCAGTCGCTTAATCTCTCTTTATGAGCGGGGATTCCTCGCCCATAAACCCTTTATCTAAAACCACAATCTCACACTCCAACCAAATTTTAAATTTTTCATAGACTCTTTTTTGTGCCTCTTGTATCAAAAAAATAGCATCTTCAAATTTTCCACCACCATTGTTTACCAAAAAGTTCGCATGCTCCTCGCTAAAACACATAGCACCTCGCAAAACTCCTTTGAGTCCTACTGCTTCTATGAGTCGTCCTGCATAATCTCCCTGAGGATTTTTAAAACAGCTCCCTGCACTCGGTGTTGCTGGTTGATTTTCTCTCATTTTTTTAAACATGGCAACTTTGTCGGGGTGAAAACCCTTTTCTATGTGAAAACTTGCTTCTAAAATTGGCTCTTGAATGTTTGTAAAACGATAACCATAGAGAATATCTTCTTTATGTTGTTCACCACTTGGTGTTTTTATACAGTGTAAATGATTAAAAATCTCATACTCTTTGAGTCCGGCATTCATAAAAACAAGTCCCCCCAGTTTGCCAGGAAGATGCGAGACAAATTCAAAATTTGCAATATTATGCTTTTTACAAAAAGAAGCAATTTTACCTGAGGGGGTGGCTCCCCCAATTTTTAAGAGATTATCTTCTATTTTGATATAATTATACTTTTTTGAGAGCATCATAAGTGGTGGGGGATTTGTACCTATTAAGGTATTGTTGCAAGAACCTATAAGATAGTACTCTTGCAGTAGTGAAAAATCATCTTCTAAAAGAGCAACTTCCTGCGTTTGCCCTATTTTAAAAGAGGAGTAGTTTGCAAAATTAATCTGTTTAAATTGCATTACTGGACAAAAAGCGGCATCATGCTAAACACATGCTTGGCAAAATCCGTCATTTCATTAAGCATCCACGGCATCGTTAAAACGATAACAATAACCACACCAATAACCTTTGGAATAAAAGAGAGTGTCATCTCATTAATCTGTGTAGTTGCTTGAAAAATGGAAACCGCAAGCCCTAGAAACATCCCCGTTAAAAGACCAGGGAGTGCTAGCATCAGGGCTATTTTAAAAGTTTCTACTCCAAGGGCTACAAGTTGTGCTTCCATGTTATGAAAATCTCAACTCATTATATTCAGTTGGAAGCAAATAATCTTGCATTTTTACCAAGCTATCATAAAAGCCATGTTCATAGCCTATCTCAAAGAGTTTGTCTATAGCTTCATACTGCAAATCACTCAAAGTAATGGAGTCATCATTTGCATAAAGTTCTAAGTATTTATCTAATGTCGGTGCATCAATGCGGACTAAATCTCTCTCAATCAACATTTTAGAGAGTCTCTCTTTATGCTCTCGTGCCACTCGGACAGCTTTAGTAAGTGTCTCTTCATAAGCAATTGCTTTTGTAAGTGGAATAGAACGGCGAATTGCCATCCCGCCTAAAGGAAGTGGCAGTCTATCACCAGCGAGTTCTTGCCAAATGTCCCATAACTCACGTTCAACTTCTAAAGAATCTGCAAAAGTTAAGATACTCTCATGTATAAGTACCCCAGCATCCACTTCACCATTTATGACTGCGTTTTCTATCTCCAAAAAGTTCATATACTTCACACGAGCCTCAGGGTAAGCGATGCGAAAAAGCATAGCATTTGTCGTATGCTTGCCACTGAGGGCAACTTTAAAGTTGCGTTTGAGTTTTGCACCCTTACGTTTGATGACCTTTGGTCCATAACCCTCACCAAAACTTACAGCAGTTCTAAGCGGTGCATACTCACTTTTTATATGGGGATACAAAGCAAAACTAATAGCAACAATGTCATAGACCCCATTAAGGGCATCTTCATTTAAAGTTTGAATATCTTTGGCAATATTATCAAACAAGGTATCTTTCATATCTACCCAGCCAAACTTAATGGCATAGTACATAAAAATATCGTCAGCGTCAGGGGAGTGTGCAATCAGTGTTTTTTTCATAACTCTATTTTAACAAAAACTTAATTAAACTTATTATAGAATTGGTACAAATGAATAAACTTAGCAAAATAGAAGAAGCCAAAAAAGAGGCACTTAACCAGATTTATGAAAGTTCAAAATTCAGTGTTCCTGCTTTTTTTACTATTTTAATCATTGTATATTTATTAATACACACCTATATTGCCACACAAACTCTCTATATTGGTTTAGCTCTCTATGCT
>WFQD01000078.1 GCA_015487265.1 Sulfurimonas sp.
TTCCAGGAGATATAGGCACAGGAGTTGAAATAAGCTCAATTAATAGAATTACCGATACATTTCTTTTTAATAGATTTGCAAAAACATCTGCTGCTCTTAACTCTTTAAAAACCCAAGAAGAATATCTTCAAGAAATAGGCACATATTTCCCCGATGTAAATGATCAGGGTCTTTATAAAGATATGAAAGACTTTTTTAATGCATGGCAAAATTTTGCAAGCAATCCAAATGATGGAAGCGTAAAAGTAGCTCTTGCCAATGCTACTGAAAAACTTACAGATACATTTCATTCCTTAAAAAATAAACTTAAAGATATTAGAAAAAGTATTAATGAAGAAATCTCTTCAAGAATCCAAGAAGCTAATTCTATTATACAAAACATCGCTCAATTAAATAAAGAAATAACAGCCCACGAAGCAAACGGAAAATCACATGCAAATGAACTTAGAGATAAAAGAGATGCACTTGAAAAAAGATTAAGAGAAATATTAGATGTTCAAGTTTTCAAAGAAGGAATAACTTCTCAAGATTCTCAAGGAGCCATAACAGTAGATTATTCAAAAAGCTATCAAGTAATGCTTGGAGGGTATCCTGTAATTGATGGTGCTACATATCATGAAATAAAACAAATTGATGTAAACGGTAATATAAACATTGGAGTAGTAAAAGATGATTATAGTATAGCAAATGTAACTTCAAGTATAGATAAGTCTGAAATAGGAGCATTATTAAAAGTTAGAGGAACAGATTTTAATAATGATGGTACTCCTAAAAATGGGACTATTGGAGATTTAATCAAATCTTTAAATAATTTAGCAGCTACTCTTATTAGAAGTGTCAATTCAATATATTCATATTCAGCTCAAGAAGAAGCAGTAGGGACTCAAACATTCAAACCTATTACTATATCTCCAGATATTGAAAACACTCCTTTAACTCTTTTATATCAAGAAGGAATTTTATCTCATGATGTAAGAAATGGTATCTTAAAACTTAATGTACTTGATAATGATGGAAACAATCTAACAACTCTTCAAGTAAGCATAAAAAAAACGGATTCAATAAATGATGTATTACAAAAAATAAATGATAAAATTGATTCTTATGATAGTAGTTTTGATGTTCAGGCAGTTATTAAAAACGGCGAAATTAAATTTGTACCAAAAGATTCAAATGGAGATGGAGAAGTTAATCCAAAAGGAAGTATTTTAGTAAGTGATGATGGAAGTTTAATGTTTAGTGCTTTAAAAGAATATGAATATTTACCTATAAATCAAATAAATAACCAATTACCTCTAAAACTTCAAGATGGTGGTTTTGATGTGAATGTATATGATGAAAATGGAAATATTATTGCACAAAGACATATTAAAGTTGACTTAAATTCATCAGACCCAAGATATAATACAATTCAAGGGATAATAAATCAAATAAACACAAGAAATATTGATGATAACAATGATAATAATTCAAACAATGATGTAGATGATTATTATCAAGCTTCTATTTTAAATGGAAAAGTAATATTTTATAAAAAAACAGATCAAAATACTTATATTGGTCTTGATAATGATCTATCAAATTTTGGAGGAGTATTTGGAATAAATCAATTTTTTGAAGGTAATGATGCTTCTAGTATCTCCCTTGCTAAAAAATTAAAAGATAACCCAAGTCTTATTCATGCTTATAAAGCTCCAAATCAAGGAAACAACGAAGTAGCAAATGATATATTGCAACTTCAATTTAAAAAACTAAATTTTGATGATGGAAGTAATGCTACTCTTTTTGAATATTATAGACAAACAACTACTAATTTAGCAGATACTATAAGCAATGTAACTAGTAAAAAAGAAGCAACCAAAACTCTTTATAAAAGTATTTCAAATGAATACTATTCTTTAAGTGGAGTAAATATAGATGAAGAATTAATAAATCTTGAAAAATATCAAAGAGGATATCAGGCAAATGCAAGAGTTATAACAACAATAAACAATATGCTTGATGCCCTTTTTGGCATCAAGCAATAGGTTCATCATAATCTACTTGAATAATATCTTCAAATAAATCCCATCCAAAATGTAAAATATCAATTTCACAAACTCTTTCAAGATATTTTTTCCCATTTTCACTTTTTACAATATAAACTTCTGCAATCATTGTATCTTTTGGATAGAAATTTTTAGCTATTATTTCTAATTTTTTATCATTTACTTTTACTAAATCTGGTAATAATAAATCACAAAAAAAGTCATAAATAGGTTCTTCTGGTGTATCAACATCACAAGCTGTATATCCTATCTTTAGATCTTTAATATTAGGATTTTCTTCATATTCAAAATATCCATCTCCACTTGCTTGAAATAAACATACTACATCACCTTCATTTAACTGTTCTGTAATTAAATTATCAACACTTTTATTAATGTATTCAATATCTTCAAAGAAAAAAGTATCATCTCCTATTTCAATTTCTGTATTTTCAGGCACTGTTCCTATAAGTTCAGTTTCAAAACTTAAAGTTTCCGCTTCTCCACTATCTATATAACTTGATACTGTATCTTGAAATTTTTCAATCTCTTTTAAATTATCCAAATCATAATCTTCTGCTGAAATTAGCGGAGTTAAATCATAAACTTTTATAATATTAGTTTCACCTCTAATAATCATAATTTCCCCTTTTTTATTATAATTATATCACAAA
>WFQD01000079.1 GCA_015487265.1 Sulfurimonas sp.
GAGATGTGTATAAGAGACAGATTCAATATAGTCCATAAAATATTTTTCAAAATGTTCATAATCTTCTTCCAAGAGATATGCATACGCTACTTTGTCGTAGTCACTCGGGTATATTTTTTTATTCCTGATAAAATCAAACATTTGTTTGAAGTGTCCACTTTCTATATATAAATACATTTTTTGATTGTTATCTCTTGCCTCATCGATAGCTTTATAACAATATTCCTTGATATATTTTAACTTGCTGTATTCTTCATTCTTTATCAGTTTGTTACACATATTCTCGTATGTCAATCCAGCATATAAATTTAAAACTATAAAGAGGTAAATAGCAACTATTTTCATTAGTTTTTCATCCTGTTTTTACTTAATTTAGAGTTAATGGGAACAACGTATTGCTATTTGACCTGTGGAATGCCCCTATTCCATAGACACAAAATCAGTCGCCAACACCTCTTCTTTTTGGATGTCCGAATAATATCTTATTTGGAGACAGATACTTCAGATAACTGTGTCCTCTTTTTGAGTTGTAAAACATCTCAATATATTCAAATGTCTTCCGCTTTGCTTCTTCTCCGGTTTTGAAGGTATATTTCTTGACACGCTCTTTTTACAGGATCTTGAAAAGCTTTCTGACATAGCATTGTCGTACCACTTACCCCGTCTGCTCATGCCGGAAATAACGTTGTATTTCTTCAAAGTCCGATGCCAGTTAGAAGATGCGAACTGTAATCCTTGATCGGAATACAGAATTACATACCTAAAGAGTTTAAAACTCATTTACTGAATCCTTTTAAAACAATGCTTCTCTAATTTCCTCAAACACCTCATACTCCCCATCCTCAACACCATCGGAGTAAATCAATCCATTTAAATACTGCATAAATTTAGCTTTTTGACTAATGTTGTTTGCAAAGGCTTCTTTAACTAATGTTAAATCTCCTTGTATATTCGTGCTGTTTTCTTTTAACAACGGTTCAATTTCTGTTTCGTTTAAACCAAACTCTTCTTTAAAGAAAGCAAAAAACTTCTCTTTTTCGGTGGAAGATACTTTCGAATCTTTATAGATCACTGCGCAAATCACATTTGCAAACGGTTCTACCAATGCTTTATTTTCCATTTTTGCCTCCTACTTTTTAATGGACACAACAGCTAAAACATCACCGAAGCCGTCTGTCACTTTAAGGGTATACCCATTTTTTACACTTGAAACAGGAATGAGAAACGAGGTTTTAAGATCATTGGTATCACTATATTCCATCTTTTTGACGACATTGCCTTTGTCATCATATACCGTTAAGTCAATGGGCATCGGTCCCCATGCATCATTTTCCAGCAAGATATATTTTTGATTCTGCTTAAGTGCTAAAGTGATTTTTTCCTCTTTGACTTCTCCGCCTTTTCTGCTCACACCGTCAACACTTTGCTCTTCTGTCTTTTCAAAAACAGAGGCTATCAGACCTCCGACATGTACATTGTCAGACTGTGTGCCCTGAGCCGGTAATTTTCTGCATGGTGAGCTCTTTTTACTCAATTGTTTCTTGTAACCTTCATCTTTAATCACCAATCGACCTTCACCATTGACATAGCAAATAATGTCTCCACCCTTTAACGATATGGTATCAGCCTTTTTCAATGCTTTATCATGCCCATTCACCGATATTGTCATATCTCCTTTTTTAACCTGTCCTACAAATGCTGAAACATAACCCGTAGCCACTACCAGCAACAATGTCAATTTTTTCATAATCACTTCTCCTTTTTTGTGTGTATTTTTGCAATCATTTTAGGAATGAACTCACGAAGGTACTCAAACACTTCAATGAGTTCATACAAAATCAAAGGAACAAACCAGTTAAACCAAAGCCGATATACTTGTAACAGATAGATGGAAATTGCAATAAGAACAGCTGTGACAACTGCCAGTACAATTAAAAACTCTATCTCTTCATTCTCTATGTTTATGCGTTGAAATACGTAGGCTACAAAAACAGAAAGCGCAAAAAATACTGTAAATATCAAAATCAGACTTTGCATAAATCCAAGGCGTTTCAACTGACCTTGTAAATGAAAAAGTGTTTCTATTGCATTCGCATGCATCTCCACCCCGTAAAAACTCTCACTGCCAAGTACATTCATGGTATCAAAAACATCATCACTGCTGCTGTAGGTTGTCCCCAGCAGCATAATCGCATTGGAAAAATCATCTTCGTCCAGATCATACAGGTTACAACTTGCAGAATATTTAGTGTAGTTTGTCCAAAAGCTTTGCATGGAAATACAGTTTTTTTCTTCTATTCGATTTCTATACTTTTTAAGCCACACTCTATTTGCAATGACATCGTTTTTCAAAAAGTTCCGTTTCGCCAGAGACGTATTGATATCTCCGTTTTCAATCAATTGTTTTGCTGCAATAGCCACATTGATATATGTTTTAGTACTGTTTACATCTTTAAAGCTTTTATAACTCAAATATCTGCGTGACATACCGTCTTCACTTCGCAGCAGCGCTACAGAAACAAAAATCAGTTTCCCCTCTTTAATTTTTCTTTGGATATTTGAATTTTGTAAATGTTCAATAAAATTATATTTGCTTGTTTTCGGCAGTAAAATACGGTAGGGTCTCTCTTTTTCCAGTACTTCTATCAGTTTTTTATCACCCGGATTGAGCTTTTTCCCATATTCTGCAGTTGTAAATTTGAAATCAAAATCGATGAACAGAAGCTTTGGTTTGTTTTCAGGTTCTACATCGTCTACAAACTCGTCCAAATTCTCAATAAACTCGGCAATTTTATCATTTGGAAGGAAAAAACCGTAATTGGTTTCGTTATCTTCATCCAAAAGTGCATTTGTCTTCAGATAAACATCGTCCATCGCAAAAAGGAGAACTTTGGGACCTTTTGTCGTTTGTACTTTTTTTGCAATAATAAACTTGTCTACCGTATCAAAAGCGATATCTTCAATATTACTTCGAACCAGCTCATAGTTATAAAAAATATAACTCATTGCAAAAAGCAGCGTAACCACAA
>WFQD01000080.1 GCA_015487265.1 Sulfurimonas sp.
AGATGTGTATAAGAGACAGTATTACAGTAGATATAAAAGGAACTTTACCACAAGAGGACAAAATTCTCTATGCTATTAATCATCGTTCCTTGCTTGATATTATTGTGATGGAACATGTTTTTTCAAAATATGAAAAAAATGGTACATGGATAGCTAAACAAGAACTTTTTGATTCTCCCATATATGGAAAATTTTTTCAATACAGCGGTTGTATTAGTGTTGATTTAGAGAGTAAGCGAGGACTTGTGAGTTTTTTTAAAAAAATTAAAAAAACATTTACTAAAGTAGATAATATGAACCTTTACATCTTTCCAGAAGGTGAACGTTTTGGTGGTGAAGGCATTACAAAACTCCAAGGTGGTGCAGCAAAAATTGCTAAAGCCAACAAGCTTAAAATTGTGCCTGTATTTATCAACGGAAAAATGGAAAAAGTCTTCCAAGATGCTCCTTATACACAAACAACTACAGTAGAAGTACATGTTGGTTCTTTCATTTCACATGAAAATTTAGAAGAAGAATATAACAACTTTGTCAATACCATTAGAGAGAAAAATTCATGATGAAACTTGGTGTAAACATAGACCATGTCGCCGTACTTCGTGAAGCAAGACAAGTCAATGACCCCGATATTTTAGAAGCACTTTTTGTTGCTTGTCAAAGTGGTGCAGACCAAATTACCATTCACCTGCGTGAAGATAGACGCCACATTCAAGATGTGGATGTAGCAAACATTTTAAGACACTCAAAAGTTCCTGTAAATCTTGAATGTTCCATCAACCGTGATATTTTAAATATCGTGAGTGACCTCGCACCACAACGAGCAACTCTTGTGCCTGAACAACGCGAAGAGGTAACAACAGAGGGAGGCTTAGATGTTTTTAATCATGAAGAAGATGTTGCATTTGCGATAGAACAACTCCATGATGCCATCATCCCCGTTTCACTTTTTGTTGATCCTAGCATAGAAGCAATGGAGAAGTCTAAAGAGCTAGGTGCTGAAATGGTGGAACTTCATACGGGAAGTTTTGCAAATCTTTTCAACATGCTACACTCTGCCCTTCCTTATTCTAATCACTCGGTGAAAGATTTAGAACTGCCTAGATACAAGCTTTCTACACTTCTTGAAGAATCCCTTCAAAACATCAAACTCTCTGCACAACATGCCAACAAACTCGGTCTTCAAGTGGCAGCAGGACATGGACTCAACTACCATAATGTCCATGAAATGATGAAAATTGAAGAGATTATAGAACTCAACATCGGACAAAGTATCATTGCTCGAAGTGTTTTTACAGGTTTAAAAGATGCTGTAAAAGAGATGAAAAAGCTTACATCACGATGAGAAAACCTCGCATAGCTATAAGCATCGGAGACCTTAATGGAGTTGGCATAGAGATAGCCCTACAAGCACATAAAGAAATCTGTAAAATCTGTAAACCGATTTACTGCATCAGTGAAGCAATGTTAGAATCAGCTTCAGCACTTTTAGAAGTTCAAATCCCAAAAGATTTTAGACTCCATTCAGTAGGCGAAACTTTTACCATAAACGCAGGCACAGTAAGTGAAAATGCAGGAAAGTACTCGTATGCCTCTTTTATGGGAGCTGTACAGCTCTGTGAAGAGAAAAAAGCGGATGCCGTTGTAACGCTACCTATACATAAAGAAGCATGGATGTTAGCGGGATTAGAGTACAAAGGACACACCGACTTACTCCGCAAACATTTTAAAAAAGAAGCGATTATGATGCTAGGTTGTCCAGAGATGTTCGTTGCTCTTTTTACTGAACATATCCCTTTATCTCAAGTGGCGGATTCGATAAAATACAAAAAACTCAAACAATTTTTTCTTGATTTACATCAAGATATACAAGAAGAAAAAATCGCTGTTTTAGGTTTAAATCCTCATGCTGGAGACAATGGTGTTTTAGGACAAGAAGAACTTATCATCACAAAAGCCATCAAAAGTGCTAACAAAAAGATAGGTTTTGAGCAGTTTATAGGTCCTATTGTTCCTGATGTTGCGTTTACTCCGCAGTTTAGAAAAAATTTCAACTACTATGTGGCAATGTATCATGACCAAGGTCTTGCACCACTCAAAGCTCTGCACTTTGATAAGAGTGTCAATATCTCTCTCAATTTGCCAATCATTCGAACATCTGTAGATCATGGCACTGCGTTTGATATTGCCTACCAAGGCAAGGCAAAAACATTGAGTTACCTCAATGCTGTACAATCTGCCCTTAATTTAATTCAATAAGCTTACTCTCAGGTCTTGTCAAGGAGTGCAATACTTCTTGTTGTACCTCAGGGTCAAGTTTTCCGCTTGCAGCAAGCTCTAGAACTTTTTGAATTCTTTGTTCTTTGAGCTCTTTTTCTTTGAGTTCAAGTTCATGCTTGAGTCTATGTTCTTCTAAATTTGCTTTCACTTCTAAACTCTTGCGTTTATGTTGAAACCATAAAATAATGCCTACAAGTAGGAGTAAAATAGCTCCTATGGCAATATAAAGATTATTATCACTCTGTTTTTCTTTTGTTTGTTTGTCCATTTGACTCACAACTTGTGTCGTTTTACTCTTAAGTTGTGCAATTTTTACTGCTTTTTTTGATTCTATTTTTGCTACAGCCAAGGTGGTATCTGCTTGAATTTTTGCAAGTTCTATTTTATTTTTTCTTTGCAGAGCACCCTCTTTGGCTTTTAGAGCAAGTGCATTAGGATTGACACCTTGATGGCTTCCCATAATATAAGGTTTTTGATGACTGTTTTCTCCACATGCAGTAAATAAAAGAGAAAAAGTAATTACTATTGTACTTAGAGTATATTTATTCATTTATCTCGCCTAATTTTTTTCAAATTATAACTTTATTTAGCAAACTCAAGGCACCTTTATAAATAGGCTCATCTATAAATCCATACTCTTCATCCACAAATCCACTTATTCCCTCTTTTTTGTGCATTTCAAAGAGTTTCACTATGGTTTGTGCTCGCTTTATTTCTTCTTCTGTATCAACAAATATTTCATTCACTAAACGAACCTGTGCAGGAGAGATACACCCTTTTGCACTATAGCCCATACTTTTTTCAAGTGTCAGCCACTCTTGAAAAGTTTGTAAATCTTTAAATTCTTGAAATATAAACGAAACAGGTTTCACACCGATAGCAAGCGAAGTTATCAAAAAATGCGATAAAATATAATGCAATGTTGGGTTATGCAAACTAATGAGTGATTGTGAAAGCCCCAAATCTGCGAACAGATCTAAAATACCTAAGTGAAACGCAGTAACTCTTTTGTTGAGAGCTAAAGTTTGCAAGTTTTTCCAAGCACCTGCTGTTTCTATGGAGAGATGTAACTCTATATCTTCGTGAAGTAGATGCAAAACAGATTGCACTTCTTCTTGCGTTTTAATCTTAGGAACTCGCACTGCATCGGGCATGAACTGATTTAAGTAAGCTATCTCTTTATAACCTCCCTCATCGAGACTATTGACACGCACAACGAGCTTTTTCTTACACTTTTTATGCTGCGATAAAAAGATAGCACATAAAACAAGGGCAAAAGGTTTTTCTTCTTTACTGACACCATCTTCAAGATTAAGCATAATACAATCTGCTTGAGTTGTTGCTATTTTACTTAAATGTTTGAGATTATGACAAGAAAGCATTAAAACTGATTTATAATCATTTTTTTTATTGATTTCTCTCAAAGTAGGTTTTGCTAGGGCATCTAAAGCTTTTAAATCTCTTTGTGCATAGGCTTTTTCAATCACTTGTAACATCATTTTCTCTTTTTATATTGTGGATGAAGGTAAAGATAGAGGGCTTCTATCTCGTCTTGTGTTAAATAGTAGCGAGGCATACCATTTTTTCGACTATTAAGTGCTTCAAAAAAAGATGTAAATGCAACATTATCTATGCGAGGTGCCCGAAAACTCCGTTGTTTACCCTTATGCTTATAACGGGCAATTAATTTGCCTTCGCCATGCTCTCCATGACATAACTGGCACCCTATGCCTCGTGGATTTTTGTAGAGTTGTGCAGCATACTCTGATGCAGTAATAAAATCACTATTTCCAAAAACAAGGAGTGGAAAAAGTAATAAAGATAGATAAAACATCTGAAGAAACCTCTTATAATGATAATAGTATAATAGCTAAAATATAATTTATAGGCTTTAAATGCGAAACATTCTTTTTCTTTTTTTTCTTTTTTCATCTTTAGTGTTTGCACAAGAAGCTTTACATATTCAACAATCGAAAAACCCCTATGCTGTAGGTAAGTATACAAGCTACTTTGTAGATACAAGTAACAATCTCACACTCAAAGATGTTCAAAAAAAAACTTTTACACCTTATACAAAAGCAATCATTAATTTTGGATTTTTACAACCAACATACTGGTTTCAATTTCATGTAACATTTGACAAAGCAGTCGATGGATCCAAATGGTGGCTAGATATTAACTATCCACTCCTTAATTATGTAGATTTATATGCATTTGATGAAAACAAGGTACTCTTGTTTCACAAAAAAGGTGGTGATCTGATTGCACAATCGCACAAAGATGTTCAAGAAAATAGAATTCTTTTCTCTTTACCCAATCAATGTAAAAAAAAATACACTCTT
Organism: Sulfurimonas sp.; assembly: GCA_015487265.1. Classification (GTDB taxonomy): domain Bacteria; phylum Campylobacterota; class Campylobacteria; order Campylobacterales; family Sulfurimonadaceae; genus Sulfurimonas. The sequence goes on from WFQD01000080.1 coordinate 4,620, forward strand.
TACATGCGGGTGCAGACATCTGGTTCTCTTTTTGTACCACTCAATATTATATCAACAAAAGCATTGATTAAAGAGATTCATTTAAGTCAAATACTCTCTGGAATTTATTATGGAACTTTACTCATTTTAATCCTCTATAGCAGTATGACATTTTTTTACTCAAAAGAAAAAATCTATCTTTTATATATTGCTTTCGTGTTTTCTTATGCTCTGTGGCAACTCTCTTTTGATGGGCAAGGGGCATACTACTTTTGGAATGATAATTTTTGGATGGTAGAGAAAGGAACAGCTTTTTTTATCTATAGTAGTACTGTGACACTGATTATCTTTAGTCAAGCACTCATACAGTCAAAGAATCATATTACAAAATATCACAATATTCTTTTACAACCACTCAAATATATTGCACTCATTGGTCTCTTTGCTTCTGTTGTTTTTCCCTATAAATACACTATTATTGCAGGTGCCTTACTCGGGGTTTTTACACCGATTGTCCTCTTTATGGCAGGGATACTTGTTGCAAAAAAAGGCTATTACGGCATGCGTTTTTTTGTTGTTGGTTGGGGAATTTTTCTTGTAGCAACAGTGCTTTTTTCTTTGAGTAAATTCGGTATTATCTCTGGATATACTATTACAAAATATGGACAGCAAATTGGTTCTGCTGTAGATTTAGTCCTTTTATCTATAGCACTTGCATACCGTTTTAAACAACTCCAAGATGAATACACACAAAAGTTAAAAGATTATACAAAAAACCTTGAACAGCAAGTAGAAGCAGCTCTTATTAAAGAGCGTGCGAAAGATAATCTCCTTATTGAGCAGTCAAAACTTGCTTCTATGGGTGAAATGATGGAACAAATTGCCCATCAGTGGCGCCAACCACTCAACAATATTGGACTCATTAATCAAGATATTTATTTTAAAAAACAACTCAATAATCTCTCAGATGATGATTTTGAAAAACTTCATGAACAGATAGATGCCAATATTGCTTATCTTTCAGATACCATCAATAACTTTCGTATGTATTATCAAAAAGGGCAAGAAAAAGAGGTCTATACCCTTGATGATGCTATGCAAACGGTGATTCATATAACAGAAGCAACTTTTAAATACTATCATATCAATATTATTTTACATAAAAATGCAAATGCAGTTGTAAAAACGATAAAAAGCGATATTTTCCAAGTTCTTTTAAATATACTCAACAATGCAAAAGATGCCCTCATTGAAAATGCCATAGAGAAAAAAACAATTACCATTACCATTAAAACAGATGCACAAAATGCCTATGTACATATTCTTGATAATGCTGGTGGTATTTCATCTACTTTTATTGATAATATTTTTGATTCTTATTTTTCTACAAAAGATAAGGACAAAGGCACAGGCATAGGTCTGTACATGGCAAAAACACTTGTTGAAG
>WFQD01000081.1 GCA_015487265.1 Sulfurimonas sp.
GAATCACCTTTTAGAAGAGTACCAAGAGGTTGTTGATGCTGGACTTATAGTCTCCAAAACAGACCTTAAAGGAGTTATCACCTATGTCAATGACAATTTTTGTAAAATCTCTGAATATACTCAAGAAGAGTTACTAGGAAAATTACACAATATTGTTCGGCATCCAGACAATCCAAAAGATATCTATGCACATTTATGGCATACAATTAGTGTGGAGAAAAAACTGTGGAGTGGCGTTATTAAAAATAGAAAAAAATCGGGTGGAAGCTATTATGTAAAATCATATGTAAAACCTATTTTAGATACAAATGGCAATATTTTAGAGTATATTGCACTGCGAAATGATATTACTGAGATAATGAATCCTGAAAAACAACTACGTGATTGTCTAAAATCTCTCAATTCTCCAGCACTACTTTACATGAAACTTGACGAGTTTGCTATGATTAACGAATTATTTGATACTAATATCATAGAGATGATAGAAAACAAACTCACTAAAACACTTACAAAACATCTTTCCTTTGCGGTCTCTACACCAAAAGTTTTCAATCTCAAAAATGGAACATTTGCATCTGTTTTGGATGGTGAAGAGTTTGAAAAAAATCAAAATGAAATACTTCATAAAATCCATGATATAATCCACATAATCAAACAAGATGTTATAAACCTTGGAGAGTTTGAGTATGATGTCTCTATTGTTGCAGCACTTTCACATGGGAATGACAAACTTATAGAAAATGCAAATCTCGGTATAGAAAAGCTACTTAACGAAGGTGGATGTTTACTCGTTGCCAATAACTTGCTTCAAAAAGAGGAAGAAAATGTCAAGCACAATATGGATACACTCATTATGATCCAAAAAGCGCTTGATAATAATAAAATAATATCTTATTTCCAACCGATTATAGAGAACAAAACACATCAAACTGTCAAGTATGAATCTCTTGTACGTCTTGTTAATCAATCAGGTAAAGTTTTATCACCATTTTTCTTCCTTGATACAGCTAAAAAAGGGCGTTATTACACACGCATTACAAAACAAGTACTCAAAAATTCTTTTGCAGCACTTCATAAAATCAATAATGAAATATCTATTAACCTCTCTGCACTTGACATTGAAAAGATGGAAATAAACCACTATATTATAGAACTTTTAGAAGAGAATAAAGAGGATGCTTCACGTCTTGTTTTTGAACTTCTAGAAGATGAAAATGTAAAAAATGTTGAGACAATCATCGAGTTTATTCAAAAGGTAAAAAGTTATGGAGTTAAAATCGCCATAGATGATTTTGGTAGTGGGTACTCAAACTATGAGCGATTGCTAGAGTATCAGCCAGATATAGTCAAAATTGATGGTAGTTTGATTAAAAATATTCAAACGGATGACTATTCATTATCTATTGTCAAAAGTATAGTGACATTTGCAAAAGAACAAAACTTTGAGACGGTTGCTGAGTTTGTAGAGAATGAAGAGATTTTCAATATTTTAAAAGATTTAGGTGTCACCTATTCTCAAGGCTACTACTTTAGTGAACCTAAACCACTAGAGAGTTTATAAATGGCACAGTACGATCTCTCTCTTTTATATGTTGAAGATGATATAGCAACAGCTACATCTATGGAAATCATTTTAAAAGAGTATTTTAAAAATATTCATGTTGTCAACAATTCATCTTATGCACTCAAAACTTTTCAAGAAAATAAAATCGATATAGTTCTAAGCGATATTGAGCTTCCTGATTTTAGTGGACTAGAACTGATACACAAACTCAAAAAGATGCACAGTAAGCTTATTGTTGTTCTCTTTTCGGCATATGATGATAAAGAGTATCTCTTTGAAGCTATTAAACTCTCTATTTGTGGTTATCTTGTTAAGCCGTTTCATCTAGATCAGTTTGAAAATGTTATGCAAAAATGTGTCCAAAAGCTCAATGAAGAGAAGATGCACCAACTCGCTTATACAGATCAACTCACAGGTGCTTATAATCGACATAAGATAGTTGAGATGTTTACTTCTTTAAAAAATGACAATACACCATTTGGCTTCATAATAATGGATATTGATGACTTTAAAAAGATCAATGATACTTATGGGCATACTAAAGGTGATTTTGTTCTACAACAACTTGTTGTATGCATGAAAGCACATATTCGCCAAAATGATTTCTTTGGTAGATGGGGTGGAGAGGAGTTTGTACTTTTTATTCCAAATATTGATTCTCTTGCTTTGTTTAACAAAGCAGATTCTTTGCGTCATGCCTTAGCACAGCATAACTATAAACTCGACAAGCCCGTAACGGTCAGTATGGGTATTGGTCTTTATGAGGGAGAATCAACTTTTGAACAACTTGTAAGTAAAGTAGATAAAGCTCTTTATAAAGCAAAACGAGATGGAAAAAACAGGGTAGTACCAATATGAAGGATTTTTCTATAGGAATTTTAGTAGCAGCCTCCTACATTGTATTTGGAAAATTGAGTACTCTTTTAGGTGTCTCTAACTCCATAATAACTATAAATATCTTTATACCTGAAGGGATAGCCCTCGCATCTGCTCTCCTTTTTTCAAAACGTGTAGTTTGGGGGATTTTTATTGGGCAAAGCATTTTTGCTCTTTCCAATCATCTTGGGCTTACAACTGCTATCGCAATAGGTGTTATAAACTCTTTTGAAGCCCTTATTGCCATCTATTTTGCTAAGCGTTGGAAAATAGATTTAGATTTAAAAAATCTCTATAGTGTCTCTCGCTTTTTCTTCCTCATCATCTTTATATTGCAACCTTTTAGTGCTTTATCTGGCAACACCATTTTACTACTTTTTGGAAATACTAATGCAGATAATTTCTTTTTATATACCGCAAGTTGGTATTTTGGCAATACTATCTCTCAACTCACTATAACACCTATGCTTTTGCTACTGTATAGCGCAAGCAAAACAAATACATTAAATCTTGCAAAACTGTTTTTTATTATGATCGCTTCTGGTATAGGTATTTACTTCTTAGTTGTTGTAGCAGATGTAGATAATATGGCACTTTTACTCAGCGTAACAGTGGTAGCACTTTTTGTCATATCGTACAGACTTGGGAGTGTTTATAGCGCCGTGACAATCAATATCATTGCTATTATGATGATGATTTTTACACACAACTCTATCGGAGCATTTACACACCATGAAAATATTGAAAATATTATCAATCTTAACTTTTTTATACTAGCTCAAGTACTTGTTTTTTATATCCATCAAGCGATGTACAACGAGAAAGAGGAGCTTCTTTTAGAGTTACAAAATCTCAACCTCAATCTTCACAAACAGGTAGAAAAAGAGGTTGAAAAAAATAGAGAGAAAGAGAAATTTTTAATGTACCAATCCCGTTTAGCGCAGATGGGTGAAATGGTTAACATGATTGCACATCAGTGGAGACAACCACTCAACAGTGTCTCTATCATGATTCAAACAATTGCAATAAAATTTAAAAAAAATTCTTTAACTCCAGAAAATATGGAAGATCTTCAAAAAAAGGTCTTACATCAAATTGACTACATGTCAGAGACGATTGACTCTTTTCGAGAATTTTTTAAACCTGAAAAAGAGAAACAAGAGTTCAAACTTCAAGATGTACTACTCAATGTTATTAATATAAGTAAGTATGAAATACAAAAAAACGGCATCGCTTTAGAATATCATCAAGAGATTGACCCTGTACTCTTAGGCTACCCAAATGAGTTAGGTCAAGCGCTCCTCAATATTTTAAACAATGCTAAAGACCAACTTTTAAAAACGAACCCAACAGAGAAAAAGATTTCTATAAATGTTACATCGCAAACAGATACTATTAGCATTAAAATATCCGATACGGCAGGCGGTATCGACGATGAAGTAAAAGAGAAGATTTTTGAACCCTATTTTTCTACAAAAGAGGGGAAAAATGGAACAGGTCTAGGACTATATATAGCTAAAATGGTTATTGAAGAGCATATGAATGGTAGAATTTTTGCCCAAAACTGTGATAATGGTGCAGCTTTTACAATAGAACTAGCAAAGTATCAAGAGGAGGAGCAATAATGCCGATTCAAAATATGGACAAAGAAACATATACCGAATATATTCAAGAGATTTTCGACTCCCAAAACAATATGCTTATCGTAAACGATGGTGTCAATATGACAAATGCGAACAAAACTTTTTTTCAGTTCTTTTCAGAGTATGCAAACTTGGAAGAGTTTGCACAAAAACATCATTGTGTATGTGAATTTTATGAGAAAATTGATGGATATGTGTATGATTTTGACGATAAGAACTGGATTGAGTATGTTTTAGAAAATCCCCATAAAGTGCATAAAGCAAAAATCAAAAGAGGAGAAAAAATCTATGTATTTCAGATTAAGATCTCAAAACTTGAAAAATTTAAACAGTTTATTATCTCTTTAACAGATATAACAGATACCGAACTCTACAAAGAAGGATTAGAAGAGTCCAATAAACTTCTGACAGAGTATAAAAAAGCTGTTGATGCTTCTGCTATAGTATCAAAAACAGATATAAATGGGAAAATAACCTATGTCAATCGACGTTTTATCGATATTTCTGGGTATTCAAAAGAGGAACTCATTGGAAAGTCACACAATATCATCCGTCATCCTGATATGCCAAAAGATTTATTTGACAATCTTTGGAACACCATTAAATCAAAAGAAATTTGGCAAGGACAAATGAAAAACAGAAAAAAAGATGGTAGCCACTATGTAGTGGATGCCATAATCGCTCCGATTCTTGACAGAAATGACAATATTGTTGAGTTTATTGCTATGAGAACCGATATAACAGATATCGTAAAAGCAAAAGATATAGCACAACAAGCTGAAGCTACAAAAACAGCTTTTTTAGCAAATATGTCACATGAGATACGCACACCACTCAATGCTATCTTAGGTTATACTAAAATTCTAAATTCAATGGATACTCTTCCTAGTAAAGCAGCACGATATATTCATACTATAGATAGCAGTACTGAAACACTCCTCTCAATTGTTAATGATATTCTAGATATCTCTAAACTCGAGTCAAACTCAATCAATCTTGAAAAAGTTGATTTTAACCCTATTTATACATTTGAAGAGAGTGCAGAACTTTTCTCTGCAAAAGCAAAAGAAAAGCATATTGACTTCAAGATAGACATCGATCCAAAAATACCACTTTGTATAAAAGCAGATCTTCATAAACTCAAACAAATCATCTCTAATCTTATCAGTAATGCAATTAAATTTACACCACAAAAAGGGGAAGTATCCTTTCGTCTCTCCCTTATGGAAAAAAATGCACAATCTCTTAAACTACAAGTAGCTGTAAAAGACAATGGTATAGGAATTTCACAAAGTGAACAAGAAAAGATACTCAAACCTTTTACACAAGCAAATGAGAATATCAATCGAAGTTTTGGAGGAACAGGTCTTGGGTTGAGTATATCTAATAAAATGCTTGAATTTATGGGAAGTTCTTTAAATATCGAGAGTACAAAAGGGGAAGGTTCTCTTTTTTGGTTTGATATTATCGTGGAGAACTGTGAAGATGAGTACAATCTCAAACAGAAATTCTCAAATGCTTCACTAGCACTCTTTACAAAAAAAGCTCATCGTGAAAAAGAGACTCTACGGCTACAAAAATATTTACAATATGTAAGTGAACTCCATACCATTGATAACGTTAAAGATATCATCTCCGAAGCACATAATGTGCTTATATTATTTGAAGATGATATCCATCTCTTAGACCTTAATATAACAGAATCTCCAATTATTCTTATAACAGATCAAGACTCAGTTATAAAATCTTATGAAAAAAAAGTATATATTCTCCCTTTGGATTTTAACGCTTCACAACTTTACGATACTCTTTCTAAAGCATATAATCTTAATGACAATACAAAAAAAATTGCGACAAAAGATTTAGATCTTTCATTGCAAGGCAAGGTACTTTTAGTTGAAGACCATCCTGTAAATAGAGAACTCTTTAGTGCAATTATCGATCAAAAAGGTGATATAGAGTGTACCATGGCAACCAATGGACTTGAAGCGCTCCAAATTTTAGATACCAAACTTTTTGATATTATCTTTATGGATATCAACATGCCTGTAATGGATGGAACAACTGCATTTAAAAAATTAAGAGAATCAGGAATTAAAACACCAGTGATTGCATTAACTGCAAATGCTATAGCTGGGGATAAAGAAAAATTTTTAACACTTGGATTTGATGACTATCTCTCTAAACCTATTGAAGATAATGCGTTCAATGAAATCTTACAACGATATTTACAATCAAGCAAACCTGAACATCCAAAATTTAATGTAGAAAAAATTAGCAAAGAGCTTCATATTCAAAAAGATGTTTATCTTAAAATAGTCAATAGTTTCTTTAAAATGGTTTTTGAAGATGTAGAAGCAATTGAAAATGCTATACAAAAAAACAATCTTCAAAAAATTTATCTTGGTGCACATAAGATTAAAGGAAGTGCAGGTAACTTACGAATCGATTCCGTCTCTAGCATCGCAAAAGAGATAGAAGAAAATGCATTAAAAGAGATAGTAGATTTTGATTACACAACAGCACTTGAACGCTTAAGAGAGACTATCTACCTCTTCAAGGAGGATTTAAAATGAACACAATCCTAGTCGTAGAAGATTCAAAAACCATCAATAAAATTGTTAGTGGCATACTGAAAAAAAAGCAAGATTACAATGTTTTGAGTGTATTTTCTCTCTCTGAAGCACGAAAAATATTAAAAAAGCAAAAAGTAGACTTTATCTTTCTAGACATTAACCTGCCAGATGGAAATGGGTATGAACTTGTAGAGGAGATAGGATTTAATGATATAAAAATCTTTGTTATGACTACGGAAGA
>WFQD01000082.1 GCA_015487265.1 Sulfurimonas sp.
ATTGAAAGCCGTACATCAAGAACAAAATGCCAACAAAAATTTAACTTCTCAACAAGAAAAAAATGTTACAGAAAAAGATGCTGGACAATCAGAGCAAGAACAACAAGCAACTCAAGATGTAGAGCTAAAAGAACAATCTAAAGGGGAAGATAAGTTTTTATCAAATATGGATAAATTTATCCACGAGTATGAAACAGCAAATCAAAACCAATCTCTTGAAAATGAGCAAGAACAATCCAAAGAGCAAGAAGAGGAACAGCACCAATTACATGAAGAACAAGAGCAGAAAGAGGATATTGGCTTAAGTTTTTAGGAAAAAATAGCTGGAGTTTTGCTCCAGTTATCTCAATATTATTAAAAAACATCAATAGTGGCGACCTCTCCCCTTAGTACCCTCTCTTCATAAGTTTTGTCTCAAAAATAGTGGTTATTTTGTCCATATATATTTTTATTTTCTGCTTCACGGATGTTCCGCTTCGTTCAGAATCTCTCGTCACTGCGTTCCGTTCGCTACTTCTCTACGCTCCACACACCTCACGCCACTACTGTGGTTGTGATGTGTAAAAAAATTTGAAACCCCTATATTTCGGACTTTCCATTTTTTAGAATGTATTACTAAGACCTTGTAAACTTAGTAAGTGAGCGTATTCCGTTCGTAATACTGCAAAATTATGAATATAGATGAAATATAAAATTACCATAAGGAGTAAAGTATGGCAGAGCCAACAACATTTAGATTAGATCCAGAGAGTGAAATGATTTTAAATCAAATTTGCTCTCAAAAATATTTAACAAAGAGTGAAGCAATACGCTTTGTACTCAAAAACACTGATATGAGTTTTGAGGGAGAAAAGTTTAAAAAGCTTGAGCAAATGCACACAAAACTTTTAAGTATCTTTAGTGATGTTCACAAGCAAAACTCAACAATACTAAAAACTCTTCAAGAAAACAATTTTGAAAAAACTCAACAGGTTGTTTTAAATGATAACAATAGCCAAGTAAATGACAAATTGGAAGATGACTTGAAAAAGGTTGGAAATTTAATTAGAGGTGCTCAAAGTATAGAACTTATAAGGGCAATAAAAAGCGAAGTTCCAGATTTCTATGATAAGTTCATAAAAATACAATAATTATGAATATACATGAAGACAAAATATAATCCCAAAGGAGTAACAAATGGCATTAATTGACAAGCTTCTAAAAGAGGCAAAAAGTACACCAGCACAGAGAAATAAAAAAATCTCTTTTGCATTATCAGAGGAGGAGTTTAATACTCTAAATGATAATTCTAAATTGATAGGTAGAAGTAAGCAAGAACTTTTATATCTTGCTTGCACAGAAGCCGGACTTTTTAAACAGCTAAAAAATGAAAAAGGAGTTAGCAATGAAAACACCTTCAACTAAAGATTATATGATCAACAGTAATTATGGTTACAGAGGTGGTCAGCGTGTTCAAAGTGAATACCAAATGAGATTTGAACATTGGAGTGTAGAAAAAATTTTAAAACTACTTCCGTTTCTCTTTTTCTTTGTCATTGCTACTGCAATAGAGTTTGCAAAATTTATTTTTTATGATGAATATGTATTTGGTTATTTTTCATTTTTTGGATTACTAATTGTAGGTATTTTTGCATCCAAGACAATAGGAACAAAACTATCAGAGAAATATGCAAACGAGGCTGAAAAACAAAATGAAAAAATGCTTGAAGATGAACATGTTAGAGGTCTTAAAATTATCAAGGTAGATGAATTTAACAAGGAGCAAAAAAGAGCTGCAAGAGATGCCCATATACCATTTTTAGAGAAAAATATGAGATTTGACATTATTGATTTGGATGATGGGAAACAAAAAACTATGGATTTGCCCTTTGGAACTTCATTTCAGATGGTTGGTTTTTTCGGTACTACAGGTTCTGGAAAATCTAATGCAATGATGCAATATTATGAAAATGTTGAAGGGTACAAAAGAGTGGTGGTAGATATTGATGGAAGTTTTTATAAAAAGTATTACAAAGAAGGGGATATTGTTTTTTGTCCTTTTATGAAAGAGAGTGTAAAGTGGAATATTTTTTCAGATATATCTACAATTTTCGATCCAGCAAATATTGCCAAATCATTAGTACCAGAAGATCCGCAAGCAGGACAAAATAGATTTTTTGATGATGGTGCTAGAATAGTTGTGGAAGCAGTTTTGACATTTCTTGCAAAACAAAAAGATTCCAACAATCAAGCATTATGGGATTATCTTACTGATTTTGAGTTAATAAAAGAGATAAAAGAGCTTGATCCTGATGTAAAAAAGATTCTTAATTATTTTACTAATGAAAAACAAAAGCTTACCGCTGATTTGTTATCAACAATTATTTCAAAAACAGCAATTAGAAGTATCGAACATCTAAAACAAATCGATATAAACAATGCTAAGCAAAAAAACAAAGTGATGATTAGCGATTTAGAAGATCAGACAAGTTTAGATACAACAGTAAAAGAAGAGTTTAGTTTTAGAAAATGGTTAAATGATGAAAATCAGCAAAACACAATATATTTGTTAGTTAATCAAGATATACAGGAGATTATTCTTCCTCTTTATAGAGTGGTCATTGAAATTTTAGCAACTGAACTTTTATCAGATAGTCCAAATAAGCAACCCGTTTTATTTTTCCTAGATGAGTTTCCAGCAATGGGTAAAATGGAAAAAATTCAAGCATTACTCACTCGTGCACGAAAAAGCTATGGTGCAATTATTCATGGTGCGCAAGGATATTCTCAATATGTGGATACTTATGGTGAGCAACAAGCAAAAACTATGATGAATAATACAAATACTCTATTTGTATTTAAACATCCTGATGGTCAATATTTCTCCGAAAGGTTTGACAAGATGGAAGTGTGGGAGTATAGCGAAAGTACTCCTATGAGAACAACACCACATAATGAAGGGCTTACAGGAAACAAACAAAAAAAGGAGAAAGTTCTTATTTTACCATCTCAAATAGCAAATCTTGAAAATCTTGAAGCTTATGTTAAATCACTAGCTGCTGATATAACACAAGTAAAATTTGTATATACCGTTCCGACGGATAAAAATGAATTTAAATTAGATAAAAATATATATCTTATATAATAAGGATTAGTA
>WFQD01000083.1 GCA_015487265.1 Sulfurimonas sp.
CTGTAGCCGATACACCGGAAACTCTTGATCTTGGAGCAATTTCAAAGGAAAATCCAATGGTGTCGTCATTATTATAAAAAAGATTATTTTCATCATCGTAAACACTATATGGCAAATAATCGGAAAAAGAATACTTCTCAAAAATTGTATTCCACGCTTCAACAGGCATAGAGTTGAAATCTTTAGATTCTTTAAACAGTGCACTAAAAATATTTTCAATGAATGACACTTATTACCCCTCTCTATTGGATTTTATTTTGACAATACGGATTTAAAATCATCTACTGTAGATATATCTGTATTTGTTTTAAGAACAATTTCACCTTTTTTTACTTTAATCCAAACAGATTCTTGTTCGTGATATATTCCATCTTTTGTTTCGTATGGCATTATCTCTATTTTTGCGAATAATGGCTCTAAAAACATTGGTTTTGTGTGTATCTCATCACTTTGTTTGTTTTCTACAAGTGCCTGTTTTATATGTTTCTTTGCATACTGTGGATTTGTTGTCATCATTTCTGATCTTATAACATCTAATGTTTTGTGTGGATTAGACTTTTCTCTTGTTATTTCTTTTAGTCTATTCATAACATTGTCAGTATTGTGGCTTACAATAATATTGTTGTTATTAATATTACTTCCTTGTTCTTGGACCATCTTTCTAATTGATTTCATCGTGTCAACCTCATGTTTTGCTGCGCAACCTGAAAACAACATTAGTGCTGATACTGTATAAAAAAGATATTTTTTCATTATTTTTCCTTGCTTTTAGAATCTGATAACTTTTGATTTAACTGTTCGTTTCTCAAGTGTTGATAAAACAGTATATCTTCAATTTTCTTTTTTGTACTATCTTCTATATGTGTTTCTTTTATTTTGCACTCATTTTCAATTACCTCAAAAACACATTTTTTTACTTTGTCAATCTCACCTGTGGATAATACTCTGCTTGGCTTATGTTTTTCAAAACAATCATCAATCTGAATTAAACATTTTTGTTTTCCTTTTGCGTTGTTGCCTTTACTGTCGTTATAAGAACTTTTGTAGATATTTGAAACAGAATCGCACTTTCCTTGCCCTGCCCCCTTGTTGCATGCATAATCATCATGATATGGTGTGAGACTGCAGCCCTGAAACATAACAATACTTAGATATATTCCGGATACAATTATTTTTAAACGATTATTTTTTATTGTTTTTGTCATCTTGTTCCTCAATGATTTCAAATTTTGTCATTTCTGTTGTAATTAATTCAACTTTTCTACCAGCACTAATTTCAATTACAGGGGACACCTGGTCTGCCATTTTTAAATAAAATTCTGCCAGTTTTTCACTTGCTTTACTTAACCCTCCAAAAGCACCATATTGTGCAGCTTCGCCAGGTGTCATATCTTTAACTCCTGTTCCTACACCAGCCCCTCCTGTGATTGTATATTGTTGTGACTGATTAAAGGCTTGACTAATTCCATCTAAGAAACCTGCGATAACTGATCTAGCTAAAAGTGCTCCTTGTTTGGTTACAACCCTGCCTCTAAGTCCCACTTTGCCATCTTCTCCACTAACCATTGCGTGGAATTTCATATCAACATGTTTTCCCGTTTTTGTCATGCATGATATATTGTTTGTCCTAATATACACTCTTTCGCTACTTAAATCCCCATACCCCTCACCTACAACAAAGCATTCTTTAAGATCATACTTGTATTTATTTGGCAATATAGACATATCTAAAATTTTCATAAGTATCGGCAAAGGTGTTGTTTTAGCCTGTGCCATTGTTGGTGCATCAAAACCACTCAGCAACATTACTTTTGTAACACTCCCTGTTGGTAATATTTCCTCATCCTTTTTTTGTTTCTCGTCTTGTTCCTCTGCTTCTTCTTCATCTTTTTTTTTTGATTCAGAAACAAACAAGCTGTTGTCTATCCTTTGGTAGCTAATTTCGTATTTTTTTTGAGGATTCATGAAATTTTGCCTATTGCTTTGATTCATATTTTGTTGGCCTGGTGGCTGCGGATAGTTCTGATACAGTCCTGTATATGTTTGTCCACTTGGTATAGGCTTCTGATCATCTTCTACCTCTTCATTTTCTACATACTCTTCTTCCGGATATTCACTCTCATTTTTTTCCGCTGCTGTTTGATTATTATCTTTTTTTTGGTTGAATTTAATATTGTTTATTGCGTTGTTGTTTTTGATTTGTTGATTTTGATGATTTTGATGTAAAAAGTATGATTGTTGTCGTTGTTTTCTCATTAGTTGTGATTTAGTTTTTCTCAATTCCGAGTTGAAATCATTTTTAAAAGTCATCTGACCTTCTTTGATGTTTTTCAGCATATCTTTTACATCTCTTAACTCTGATTTTAGCTTCTTGTTCTCTTTTGATGTCTCCGTAAGCTTTTCATTTGCAATATCCAAATCAGTTGCAACATCTCCCATCCATTTAGATTTAACTAGATCGTTTTCGTTAACAAGGTGTGTTGATTTAATTTTATTGACATTTTTATAAGTTTTATTACCGTCTCCGCTGTCTGTCAAAATTGCAAACCCTAATGCAAGTATTAATGTTCCTGAAACAAGAGCTATTTTAATAATATTTTGATTGAATTTTGCCTTCTTTGGATTAGAATTAATCATAGCTTGCCTCCGTCACAACAACGAGTTTTGCTGTTTTATTTGGCAATACTTTATACACCCTGTTCCCATAAAATATTGAATACGCAATAACTTTTTTATTGATTCTTGCTGTAATCTCACGCAACATCTCTTTAGCGTCCGATATTGTTAACATTATTTTATTGGTGTTTTTTATGGTATAAAGATAAGCATCATATCTATACCCTTTGTAAATTTTTGTTTGTTTGAATAAAAGGTTTGCGTTTATTTTTTTATTGTAAATTTTTTTGTAATTATCAACAACATCTTTTTC
>WFQD01000084.1 GCA_015487265.1 Sulfurimonas sp.
GATTGACTATATACCAAACATCACCTCTGATGCCGGCAACAGTCTCATGCTTATTGGTTTTAATAATTTTAAAATTGTTTTTTTTCTTTTGGTTTTGATGAACCCCCTCCTGTGCGCCAAAAGCTTTAGTCATGTTACGCATCTCATCCATATCCATAACTGTTTTTCTACCATTTTCTTCTGATACGATGTAACTCTTTTCTCCAATGAGATAAAAAGAACTTTTTTCATTGCCATTGTTTGTAATCATTTTGGCATGTTGAGCATTTTTATATAGGAGTGTTTGCGTAGAGCCGTTCATATTAAATACGGCAATATAATCAGCACTAAGACCAACAGTTAGAAGAAATGAGAGTGAAAGTTTTTTTAACATAGTAAAGCCTTTGAAGTATTTATTTTGTGATGATGACAGGAGAGGTATTTTCCATCATTTTCAACTTTGCTCGATTGTAAAGACGAATATCTTTCATTACCTCGCGAGCTTCTCTAAATGTTAGATGGTAAACAGTATAGCTGCCTCTCTTATTTACTAGCATCTTTTGAAGTTTTTGCCCTTGGTAGGTACAACTATCCGATTCAATACGATTGATTTTTGCAATATCTATTGTTGCAAAACCTTTATCGCCGTTACATTCAGTCGTTTCAAAAGCAACTTGAAAATTTTCCAATCCAAACAGTGAATAAACAGTCAAAAATAAGAGTGCAAGTGTTTTCATAAGTTCTCCTTATTGCTCTTCTATTGGAAAAACATCCATACCTTTGTTTATTTTATCCCCACCACTGAGTGGTTTGGCATAAGCTATTTTTTCTTTCACTTTTGTAACCTTGATAGTTGCAACCGTTGTCATCTCACTATCAAGAACTTCACCAGTATCAGGATCTACAAGCTCTTCAGCTTCACCAACAGAGAAAACCCTTCCAACGCTTACACCATCACGTTTACCACGGTTAATAATGATTTTGTTCCCTTTTTTAAGCATAACCGTTGCTTCCCATGGTATTGTGTCGAGTTGTGCAATAAGATAGTTGGTTATTTGTCCCACAGCATCTTCAATTGCTTTTTGGACATTATCTTTCTCTTCACCACCAAAATTACCTGTTAAACCACCTAAAGCACCACCGTGATAACCGATACTGTAACCAGAACGTCCCGATTTACCTATCAAATCTTTTGAGGCGACCACTTGACCAGTTGTCGAATCAACAAGATAAATTGTGAGGTTGATTTCTGCTTCACCACCACTACCACCGAGTGAAACACCCATAAAATTGATACCACCACTTTTTTCACTTGTTTCTTGTACATGTGTGATAGAACCTCGAAGCAATAGTTGTGCAGGAGTCATACGTCCCATTTTTGGAGATTTTTTTCCTTTTGTTGTTCTGCCGCTAGCTGCAAAATCTTGTTCTTTCATTGCTGCTTTTCGCATCTTCTTATCACCTAAAACGATAAACCATCCTGATTTTTGAAGGATATTGGTCATCGCTGTCGTCATCCCATCACCTACACTATATCTTCCACTCCATCCAGCTTCATTGGCAAATTTGTGAACCATTATGGAATATTTTAAATGTCCCTTTGGTGGTTTTTTGATGATATTATCTTCTCCTGCTATTGCGTTTACATAGCCTAAAAGAGCTATGAATAATGCAAGTACCATATACTTTTTCATCTTTTGCTTCCCCTCTTTAATTTAATTTCTTTAACTCCGAGTATAGCAAAAAAATACTTAATTGATTTTTTCTCCTTCAATCTGATATATTTAGGTTATTGAGAAAATAGTAAGTTAAGTTATGCTTAAAATGGATAAATGTACAATGACTAAAAAAAAGAAAAAGCACGGTATAAAATGAAACAACACTACATCATAGGTGATGTTCACGGAGAGTTTGACACGCTTTTGGCACTCATAGATAAACTCCCAAAAGATGCAGAAGTTATCTTTGTGGGTGATTTTATAGATAGAGGGGCAAAGTCTCGGGAAATTATAGAATTTGTTCGGAAAAATAATTATGCCAGTGTTTTGGGTAATCATGAAGATATGATGATAACCTACGGCACAAGCTTTACAAAAACATACCCAGACTCTACAAATCCCAGCTTTTTGCATAACTGGTACAACAATGGAGGTGATGCCACACTATTCTCCTATGGACTGCTTAAGTATGATAAAAAAGAGGGGATGCAGTGTGTGCAAAATACAGAGATGATGCAACAGTTTCAAGATGATATAGAGTGGCTAAAAACTCTTCCGCTTTACATAGAACTTCCAGAAAAAATCAACAACAAACCAGTAGTAGTAACTCATGCAAGTTGCGGGGATGTTTGGCATCATCATGACAGCCCCGGTGGAGCTGAAACTTTTAAAGATTATGCTCTTTGGCACCGCACACCACCCAAAAAAGAGAGTGAAATATTTAATATCTTCGGACACACTCCTGTAGAGTTTGGAGTAGAGATAGAAGAGAATTATGTCAATGTAGATACAGGATGCTACATCAAAAAGCATGGGTATAATGAACTGAGTGCTTTTTGTGTACAGACGCAGGAAGTTGTGAGTGTGAGTAGAGTTTAGTGGAGTCTCCTCTGCAAATTAGATTTAATCAGTTCATTAAGTTAAAAAAAACAATTGGATGAAATAATTAGAAAGTTACAAGTGTCAAACAAAGTCCAAAATTTTGCACTAAAAACTAAAAAAAGTTACAATTTGAAACTTAAACCACCTCAGTTTTTTGTTTGGATTTATCTAACGATTTAGCTCCAATCTTATAAATATCTGAATTTAAAATTCCTTGCTCTTTTTTCTCTTTTAATCTGTAGCTGTCTCCTTGTATGTTGATAATATGAGAATGATGTAATAGTCTGTCAAGAATGGCA
>WFQD01000085.1 GCA_015487265.1 Sulfurimonas sp.
CTTAATAATGTGTTAAACATTACAACTATTACAAAAGCCCAAAACAGGTTTGTACCTGTTTTAACTGCAATAAAACCAATTAAAAATGAAGTTAAAAACGTAAAAACTTTTAATATTTTCATTTCTCTCATCACTCTTTTACCTCCTTAAAAAGATTTTTTATTCAAATATTTTTTTAATTATCTCTCTTAGTGTTTCTACTTGTTCTTTACTCGGTGCAGAAGTAGCATCAACATCAACAATTCTGTAAAGAAACGTCATTTCTGCTACTAGTTCAGGGTCTTTCAGCTCTTTTAAAAGTTCTGCAAAAATTTTCAAACTACCGGTGTCAATCGGTTGTGGTATCTCTCCTCTTTCGTATAGCTTCCTGATAGCCTGTGCCATTTTAAGTGTATTCTCTACGAGTTCTTCATCCTTAAGTATTTCAATAAGGAGTTCTTTCTCGGCTTCAGTATCATAGTCAACGTACTTCGTAAGAACAAATCTTCTAAGAAGTGCAGGGTCTATGTCGTCAGTATCACTGTAATTCAGGTTAGCAGTCGCTACAAACCAAATACGGTCTGTAGGAACGCTAATTGTTTCACTTTTTACGAAATCAAAAAGTGTATAACTACCAGATACAGGGTCTAATGCTTTGAGTAGCAGGTTTCTCGCTGATTTTGAAGCTCTCGTAAGCTCTTCTATAAACACAATTACAGGTTTTTCTTTTGCAGTTAGGAACGCTTTTTTGAGTTCTCCATCAAGGGTTATCCAGCTTTTCTCTTTTGGATTTGGTAATATCTTCGCTATCAAATCAATATCTTCAACACCACTACTCATATTGATTTGGAATACTTCAAAGTCGTGTCCTTCTTCTTTCAGTTTGTCTATCAGTTTGAATATACTGTGTGATTTTCCAGCTCCAGTACGTCCGTATAAAAGAGTTGGCAGTTTCTTTTCAAAGCCTATTCTAAGAACATCTCTTGAAACAGTTTTGGGTTTTGAATTATCGTCCGAAATGTTAACGCCAAGTACCTTCTCTAGTTCTTCGTCAAAACCTTTTTGTAATACATTATTTGCTACTTGTTGACAGTGTTTGCACTTTAGTCTCTTGTTTTTCCAAGCACTACAATAACTTTCTTCGTATCCCTTTTCTCTTAACCATTTGTCTCCACACCAGATATACCATTGGTCGTCTTTCGCTGCTATCACAACATTGTGATAACTCTCTTTTTCTAAATTGAAAACCCTAAATAATGCTACTTTTGGTAAGGTAGTTCGCTCACCTTTTGAACGCCATAGATATTCTTCTATAATTTCAAAAGAAGAAATACTTAAATTGTCGTGTTGTTTAGCAAACTCACTTAAAAATTCTCTTAATCTTTGCATTGTTTACCTCCTTAAAAAGTTTTTTTTATTACTCATAGTTAAAACAAAAAAAAGCGGGACTAATATCCCGCTAATCAAAACAAAAAATAGGAGGGCACTAACGAGACTGGCAAAAAACGGCTTAAACAGATACTTGCTCTAAGATATCTTCAAAATAAGACAATACAATATTGTCTGCTTTTCTCTTGAGTGTGTATCTTTTTGTCTCATAACATCTAAATAAGAATTTCTCTATCAAATCAAGAGCAGACCAGTTCTCTTTTTTTGCTTCCTCTATTAGGTCTTGTCCTAATAAAATCTTTTTCTCCTCAGTAAAGCCTTTTTTTGTAATGTATTTGACATAAGACACTTCAGAAATTGAGACAATTAAGTCGTTAGGTAATTCGTCCCATTTCCTTCTCTCTAAATCTGACATCAAATCTGTGATAATCGTAAATTTCTCTAATTTTTCTTTAAGTCTCAGGCTGTATTTTCGTATCTCTTTATCTGTGTGAATAACACGTATTCTTACAACAGGAATGTAAATTGAACGCTTGTAGGATAACGCAACTTGAATTGCTCTACTTGGCATATAGCTGTTTCTCATCAGGATAGCTTTGTTTCCTTCTAACTCATACAGGACGCTCAAGTCAGTGATGCTTTCTTTCTTCTCTCTTTTTGTGTATTCAATAGACGCATCGGATAACTCACCCTCAATAGCTTTTGTGATTTCTTCATTTCTCACAAGTTTGTAATAAGGAGAACAATACGAAACTTTTAGTTCTGTAGTTTTCATCTCCTCTGGGCTTTTCATAAAATCAAACACAAAAATCAAATCTCTGCCTGCGTACTTGCCGTTCACCGTTATAGGAAATCTAATAACCTCACTTCCTAAAACCAAATCTTGGAAACGTTCTTTGAAAACCACTCCTTTGTCTAACTCTTTGAGAACTTCATTTAAAAGTTCTCTTTTTTCGCTAATTTGAAACTTGTCAAACATAATACTTACCTCCTCAAAAAAGTTTTTAATGCTACCTTTAATATACATTATGTTTTATGATTAATCAATCTAGTTA
>WFQD01000086.1 GCA_015487265.1 Sulfurimonas sp.
CGTAAAAAAACCGTTTATCTTCGGTTTTATCATGGTACACCCCTATAGCTGTGCGTTTGTCGGTTGTTTGTAGTAAATACACAAGCTCTCTACTAAGAAGCGATTTTTTACTTTTCTCTATAAGAGTTAATTTTATATTTAAAAGTTTTTCAATATTTTTAACAAGGAGCGATACGTTTTGTTGGTTTTCAAGCTCGAGTGAAATTAGCTGAAGCTCTTGAATAAGTTCGTTTTTTGCTTGCTCTATATAAATGTTTTTGATCCAAATGTAGCTTATTATGCCGATTACGACAAAAACGATTCCCTCAAATAATAGAAAATTTTTTAGTATTTTTATACGAAAGCTATCCATTTATCATGCCGTATGATTTTTGAAAGTATAGCAAGAAAGTAACAACACCCTCCAAAAGGAGGGTTACATAGAAGTATTAGTTATCGCAATTACCGACCGGGGCGTTACAAGGACATTTTACGGTCGAACAACCATCAGTTGTTATATCGATGGTTCTAACTTTAATAACGGGCTCGGGTTTTGGTTTTGGGCAATCTTCAAAAAGTTTGCAGTTATTTGAATGGAAAACTACACGAGAAGAAGCTATAACTCTTCCGTTTTTGTTGTCAATGATTCTTGTATTGATTAAAACACCTTCGGCTATTTTCGTATATGTTCCTACCAAAACATAAGAGTTTTCAATTGGAGAGTGTAGCTTTCTTACGTCTCTTGAGAGAAAAAACTCTCCATCGGCATTGATCGAGAGAGCTTTTTGACCTCTAAAATCCATTACGTCGATACCTCTTTTATAGAGTTCGTTAAACATACTCTCGCCAAGTACCCTTCCAAAATGGGTAGTTTTATTAAGTTGACGCAAATCAACAAAAGAAGTAATAGCAACGGAGCCAATCTTTTTTTTCGTTTTCAAAGTTGCAAATAGCTGCTGAGCAATTTTATCTACAGTGTCTGAAATTTTTGACGTAGTCGGTACGTTAATGCTGTAGTTTCCTACATTTTCGTTTACGCCTCTAACTTTAACCATATCGACGGTTCTATCAACCTGATTTATTTGGCTAATATTCCTTGTAGCGCATCCTTGTGTTAGAAGAACGAGCGATGTTACGATTGACAATATCCCTATTTTTCTCATGAGTAACTCCTTTTAGAAAATTTAAGTTACCAAATTATAACCATAGGATGTCATATCTATGTAACATTTGTAATATTAACTACTTGAAAGTATATTTAAACTCTGTTTGCTTCTCTTTGCTTTGTATATTTATATCAATATCGTATTTATCACAGATCGTTTTGATAATATGAAGCCCAAGACCGTATCCATCTTTATTTTTTGATTCACGATACCCTTTTTCAAAAAGTTTAGATGGGTTTTGTATCTCTTTGCCGTAAGATGTAAACGAAAGCTCGAGTTTGTCGTTTTGAAGTTTTTTTAACGATATCTCTATCGTTGTTTTTTGCTCACCGTATTTTATAGCATTAGAGATATTGTTATCGACAAGCCTTTCAAATTCGGTAGCGTTGATTTCAACGATACATCCGTTTTCAATATCAAGTTCTATCTGTTTTTTATTAGATAGGGCGATTTGTTTAAAAAACACCACTCTCTCTTTTACTATTTCTGAGATATTAACTTGAGTCGGTTTGTATTCAAAATCATCCATTAGACTTAAATAAACCAGCTCTTGAGAATTAAGATTGAGCGTATCGATAGATGCTTTTATTTCATTGATAAACTCTTTTAAGCTCTCATCGTTAATCTTCATCTCCAAAAGCTCTACATTCATCAATATTACGCTAAGAGGTGTCTTTAGCTGATGAATACTACTTAAAATAAACTCTTTATTGTCCATTTTTAATTGTTTATTTTTATTTTCGATCTCTTTTTGTAGTTTGATAAGCTCATCGTATAGCCGCGATACCTTAATAAATTCAAAATTGTTATAAAGTTTTTTTTCATCGACTATCTCTCTGTCTTTCATCTGTTTTAAAAGGTAATTAAACGGTTTTGAAATTCTATATCTTATATATAAAATATTTATAACAGCTAATACTACGATAAATTCAATAATAATTACGAGTTCATTTTGCATAATACTTCACCTCTAATAATTCGTTATCTCTAATAATAGAGCGTGTCGTATCTTTTTCTAATCGTATTCCCTTAAATATTTTACCGTTGTATTTTTTTATAGAGATTTTAAAACCGATATCTTTTAAAACAAACCGTTCTTCCATCATCTTTTGAAGCTTAAAAACCGGAAGATAGGGTGCATATTTTAGTTCTTGTAAAATTTGATGATGGATATTGTAA
>WFQD01000087.1 GCA_015487265.1 Sulfurimonas sp.
CTCGGAGATGTGTATAAGAGACAGTAAAAGTACTATCAAAATAAATACTAATACCTTATCGAAAATATACTTAAGCATACTACCTCTTCACTTCATTTTCCAGAAGATGTTCCAACTTATCCACCAATACACCTATCGAATACTTTTCTTCTACATATTTTCTAATTTTTTTACCTATTTTATCTCTTTCTTCCTGCGACAAATTATAAATTTCCAGAATTGTTTGAGTCAATTTTTCAGGATCATCAGGTTCTATAGTATATCCAGCATCAGCTTCTTTAATAGGATTATTTTTTGCACTTGTTGAGAATATGATCACTCTTCCTGCTGCCATATAATCAAATAATTTATTAGAACTTATACCAAAATTAAAAATGGGGCTATCTTTTAGATTAAAGTACAAAATATCACTCGATTGTAAAATCTGAGAAACTTGGTTTTTTGCCACAGGTTCTTCGATCGATACATTTTTTAAATCTTTCTCTTTAACAAGCTGTTTCAACCTCTCCTTTTCAGCTCCATCACCAACGATCCTAAAAAAAATATCTTTTTTATTTTGTAATTTTTCTGCAGCATTTACAAGTATTTCAAGGTTATTTGCAACTCCAACAGCACCAGTATAACTCACTACAAATTTATCACTTTTTTTCTTTTCTATATATGGTATATTCTCCAAATCTACACCGTTGGATATCCATACAACTTTATCACTTGGAACGAACTTTTCTATATGCTTATATGCATATGGCAGATTTGTAATAACTTTATCGGCTTTTTTGTAAAGAAACTTTTCTAACCACCCAAGTAAAACTATAAATGGATGCAATTTCGATATACCCATATCTATCAGAGTTTGAGGCCAGATATCTCGAACTTCCATTATAAAAGGGGTATGATACTGTTTTGACAATTTATATGCCGAATACACTGCAAAAAGATGAACAGAAGAACCTATGATGATATTTGGTTTCTTTAAATTAAGCTTAGGAAGCAGTCTGAGTGTTTTATTGGTGTATGCCAACATATTTCGCACTCTACCTATGCCGTTACCAAAATATGGAGGCGTTTTTATCCAAATGAAGGTAATTCCATCTATCTCTTCTTTTAAATAGTCCCTACAACCATATTCTTTCATTTCACTATACTTGGAATAATGAAAACTTGATGCTATGATGGTTACTTTATGCCCTCTTTTGACAAGTTCTTTAGCAAAGTCATAATGCCTTGTTCCTCCAGTCATCTCAGGAGTCAAGGCATGATGATTTAGTATCCAAATATTCAATTATTGCTCCAAAAACTCTTTTATAATATATTCACTTGCTCTACCACCACCATAAAGGTTTAGCCCCTTAGCTTTAAACTCACTATTTGTCTGGTATGCTTTGAGTATCTTTTCATAATCAGCTCCTACAAGAGTGTTGAAACCATTTTTAACCAACTCTACCCATTCAGTTTCATCCCTTAAAGTTATACAAGGTTTTTCAAAAAAGTATGCCTCTTTTTGTAATCCTCCGCTATCGGTCATTACTAAAGCACAATTGTCTATAAGCCATACCATCTCTAAGTATCCTACTGGTTCTATAATCGTTAAGTTGCTTGTATCTATTTGCAGTTCGTCAAGTATTTTTTTTGTTCTTGGGTGTAATGGTAAAATGACTTGTTTATCTTTTGCTATTTCATTTAGTGCCGCAAAGATATCTTTTAGTCGTTTTTCATCATCTGTATTTTCGGCTCTATGAATCGTGCATAAAATATAGGTTGAAGGTTGAAAGTTAAAGGTTGGAGGTTGTTTTGCAAATTGTTTGTAAAACATTGCACCGTCTTGCATCACATCACCGACATTGACAACTTTGCCAAATCCTTCTACCTTCTTCCTTCTACCTTCTTCCTCAATAAAATATCCTTCATTTTTTAAGTTCTCAACTGCTGTAGCTGTTGGGCAAAAGAGTACATCACTTACTCTATCTGTGAGGATTCTGTTGATCTCTTCTGGCATCTTCATATTGAAGCTTCTAAGTCCTGCTTCTACATGTGCAAGTTTTATATGTAGTTTGCTTGCCACTATTGCACCTGCGAGCGTGGAGTTTGTATCGCCATAGACCATTACCCAATCGGGTTTTTCTTTTAGACAAACTTCTTCTATCTTCTCTATCATCTGTCCTGTCATAGCACCGTGACTTTTTCCACCAATTCCCAAATAATAATCAGGTTTTGGTATATGCATCTGTTCAAAAAATACATCACTCATATTTGCATCGTAGTGCTGACCCGTATGAACTATGACCTCCTTCAACCTTCTACCTTCTGCCTTCTGCCTTCGAATTTCTCTACTGACACTACCCGCTTTTATAAACTGCGGTCTTGCACCGAGTATTGTTAAAATTTTCATCGTTCTAACTCCTTATACATATTAAAAAGCTTTTTCTCTTCCATACTCCAATTATACTTCTCCAAAACCGCTTTTTGTCCATTTTTGCCCATTTGTTCAGCCTCTTTTGGATGAGTGATTATATACTCTATAGCTTTTGCGATCTCTTTTGGATCCAAAGGATCAACACAGATGCCACACTCACTACCATCAACTATCTCTCTCCATAATGGAAAATTTGATGTAATTATAGGTAATCCAGAACTCATATATTCAAACATTTTATTAGGTTGGGCATCAATGTGGTTAGGCAATGGATGAAAAGTGACTATTCCAGCCTTTGAATACCCCATAACATCTGCTACACTATTCCTTTTTAAAAAACCAAGCTCATTTACTTTCTGCCATCCATCATAACTTTTCACCTCTTCCTCGGTATATTTTTCACTAAAAGATCCGGCAAGATTGAGTTTTACTCCATCTATCAATTCCATCGCTTTTACAAGCTCTTTGATACCCCTTATTTTAGCTATACCCCCTACATAACACACTTCATCTTTTTTTTCACTCCATGAAACATCATTCACAAGTTCACCTAAGATTGGAAAGTTATTAATATCTATGCTATTGTTATTTATCTTTATAAATTTATCTCTTATGTATGGTGTAGCAGCAACAATATAATCCAATCTTTTACATACATAACGTTCATATAAATTATAAAAGGATGAGATATTATTCCTAAGTAGCCTTGGAATCCATTCTTTTGAAAGGATATCTTTTTCTACATCCTCATGTGAATCAAATATAATTTTTTTTCCAAGTTTTTTTAATCTTAGTGCTATCAGTAACAATTCTGGATCATGTATATGATAAATATCACAGTTCAATTCTTTTGCTTTTTCAAAAACTTTCTGGACAGTTTTCATTATACGAGATAGCCTACCACCTGCTTTAGCACCTACGTCTATTATATTGACACCATTTTCTTTGTCATCCCCCTTTCCATCTGCAACAATTAGATATACTTGATATTTTTCTTTTTTAGCCAAAGAAGTACACATTTTTATAAAGATTCGTGTATCATTCCTCTGATGAACTGATGAAAGATGTGCTATTTTAATTGATTTTGACATCATATACTCTTTCCCAGACTGCAGTATTGTACAATCTCCATTTTAATCGATTATCCATTTTATCTAGTTTGTTCATCAGTTTATTCTTATATGATATGTTTTCCAAC
>WFQD01000088.1 GCA_015487265.1 Sulfurimonas sp.
ACTTCATCTAGGCTTATGACAGCATTTTTAGGTGCTTTAATATCTAATAAACAAAATAGTAAATTATTTTTAGATTTAAGAGATATCTTTACGGATACTTTAGAATCAGTTTTTGCTAAAAACAAATTAAGATATGCTATCACTTTATTTAAAATGATTGAGAGGTATACTATAAATTCTGCAACACAAATAAACTTAGTATCAAAAGGATTTAAAGAATATTTTTTTTATATTAACTGTACAGTGAAATATAGTTTTTATTCAAATGGTATTGATGATGTTTTTTTGAACTATGATTTTAATAATAAACATTATAATTCTAAAAAAATAATTACTTATGCTGGAAATATTGGCGAAGGCCAAGGTTTAGAAAAAATTATTCCTGATATAGCCAAAAAATTAGGCGATGATTATGAAATACATATTGTAGGAGATGGTGGAATAAAAAATAAATTAATTGAACAGTTGAAAGATACAAAAAATGTAATATTATTTGACCCAGTAACTAGAAGTGAGTTACTAGATATATATAAAAAATCTGATTATTTATTTTTACATCTTAACAATTATGAAGCATTTAAAAAGGTATTACCTTCTAAGCTATTTGAATATGCAGTTACAAATAAATTTATAATAGCTGGGGTTGATGGATATGCAAAAGAGTTTATAGAACACAACATAGATAACTGCATCGTTTTTAACCCTTGTAATGCAGATGACTTTTATAATAAGTTTATAAATATTAATAAAAATATACCTATTGACAGAAAAGAATTTATAAAGAATTTTAGTCGTGAAAATATAATGAAAAATTTATCTAAAGAGCTGTATGCACTATGAAACAGCTACTAATAACAGGTTCGAATGGTTTCATAGGAAATTATTTTACAACTAATTACAAAAATAAATATAAGATAAATACTTTTTCATTTTTAAACAATAACTTTGAAGCTTTAGATTTGTCAGATACTGTAACTATTATACATCTCTCAGCATTAGTTCACCAAATGGGTGGAGCAGATACAGAAGAGTATGAAAGAGTAAATGTTATGCAAACACTAAACTTAGCCCATAAAGCTAAGGAGAGTGGTGTGAAGCATTTTGTATTTATGAGTAGTATTAAAGTTTATGGTGAAGAAACAAATGTGGCTTACAGTGAAGTTACTCCATGTAAACCGAACGATGAATATGGAAAGAGTAAGCTCAAAGCTGAAAATGAGCTCTTAAAGCTTGAAAGTGATACATTTAAAGTCTCTATCATCAGAACTCCTATAGTCTATGGATATGGAGTGAAAGCAAATATTAAAAATCTAATTACTTTAGTACAAAAAATCCCTATTTTACCTTTTGGAAACATTCAAAACAAAAGAAGTATGATATATGTTGGAAACCTTTGTCATTTGATAGATACGATAATTGAGAAAAAACAGAGTGGCATTTTTTTAGCTGCAGATGATAAGCCCATAAGTACCACAAAACTCATAGACCTAATTGCTCAAGAGTTAGATAAAAAAGTCTATTTATTAAACATTCCACTTTTCCCATGGTTGTTAAAAAAACTCAAACCATCTTTTTATAAACGCCTCTATGAGAGCTTAGAAGTTGATAATGCCAAAACTAGAGAGATATTAAATCTCAAAAATCCATATAGTGTTGAAGAGGGGATTCGATATATGATTCGAGGTGAATCATTTTGATTTTGACAATAGTATTTAATAATAGTATAATAAACACTATAAATATACTAGGAGAAAGTCATGATGACTATTAGTGCAAGTGACATTATAAAAAAACCATCGTACATCACTAGACCTACTGAGATTACATTAGTAGAAGATGCAAAAAAACATATAAAGCGCAGTGTAGTACTTCCTTATGAACTCTATGAAAGAGTAAGAGAAAAGATAGAAGATGAAATCTATATGATGAACAACAAACAGGCGTTATCTAAAGAATCATATGATGAGTTTTTGAGCATAGAAAGCATTAGTGAAGAGTTAGTAAAGTGAAACGAGCTGAAGTTTACCTTGTTAATTTTGGTAAAAAGTACAATAGTGAGTTTGGAAAAGTTCGTCCTGTTCTTATCATACAAAATGATGTAGCAAATAGAAATATAGATAGAGTAGATTTTAAGGGTGTGACAGTTATACCAATGTCAACTAATCTTTTTGGTGGTGATTTACGAGTTCAGATACAAAAAAGAGATAAGCTAGAACAAGTAAGCGAATTGTGTATAAATGAACTCTGTACTTTAGATGTGAGTAGAATTTATCTTAATAATTTATTGACAGTTTTGAGTGATGAAGAGCTCGCAGAAGTTGAGTTAAAATTGAAAAATCACTTGAGTTTGTAAAGCAAGGTAATATAATGCAAGGTGAAAAGAATAATAAATGAAAAAAGATTTCAAAAACTGGAACACCACAAAAG
>WFQD01000089.1 GCA_015487265.1 Sulfurimonas sp.
ATTTTATAATCATAATCATCACATACTGAACCAATTATTTCACCATATTTATTTTTTTCATCACTACTAAATAAAAATAATTGAAATCCACTTTGTTCTTTAGGAGGAACAAGTACTTCTAAGTCATCAAAAACCTGTGATACGTAAAAATCATCCCAATTATCTCTAAGTTCTGATACCTTTAATACGGTTCCATTTATAAATGAATAGTTACTTATTACAGATTGAACTCTATTATCATCAATTTCATCTAACAAATATTTTTTTAAATCAAACACTTGCTTAATTTCTAAATCAGCTTCTATTTCTCCAATAACTTTAGTATCAGTATTATCAAATTCTTTCCAATCTACTTTCCAAATGTAGGCTACTTCATTTTCAATATTTCCATATTTTTCAACATCGTATTTAGTGGTCATTTCACATTTGTCACCAAGCTTATCTAATGCAAAACGACCTATTCCTTTAGCACCTGCTTTTATTCTTCCTGTTTTAGTAAAATAATCATTAGCTTTGTTATCAGTACCAATTGTCATCCAATATTCTTCAATAATTTGTTGTGTCATACCCTCACCAGAGTCAATGATATATAAACAATCTTCTTTCTGATTAAAATAAATTAAAGATAAAGGGCTATCTGCATCATATCCATTTTTGACAAGCTCGATAATAGCACCTTTTGACGATGCAATATTTTCTCTACCTATTAATCGTGCTGTTCTTGCTGATACTTTAAATGGTATTTTTGCCATGAATATCTTCTTTATTTAATTTAGTGATTATAGCTTTTATCATCTATAAATCTCCTTTTGTAACTCAAAATACTCATCTCTCATCTGAGGTATTCCACCAAAATTATTTGCAACTTCTCTCACACTACCAAGCCCACTTAAATCAACTAGCTTACCAAGCTTATCTTCATCAAGCTCTTTAACACCATCTTTTTTATATCTCTCTAAAATAAACTCTATGAACTCTTTCGCTTTTTCGTTATGGTGCTTTTCTATAAATTCTGAGTGTTCTACTGCAAAAACTCTCTCACTTCTAGTTTTAATATTGAGGTTAAATGATATATGGGTTAGTATGTCGTATATATCACTATTCTCAGCTTCAAATATAACTTTTAAATCATTGAGTTGAGATTCATCTATATTCATCTCTTTTAGTTTGTTAAGTAAATCTTTTCTATTAGCAGGATTACTCCATATCTCTCTCAGTCCATCTTCATCATTATAAAACTTACCAAGTATACCTATGAGGAGTTCTAGGTAATCCTCTGTTTTTAAAGGTACTCCATCCATACCAACATAGCTTGTTTCAATGTTAATCACTTTGAGTTTTTTACCCTTTATATCTATACTTACTTTTCCATTAGTAGATGGTTTGGGTGGATTTTCAGGTGGCTCAGGGTCATCTCCACCTTCAGCAGTTCCCTTTCCTTTACCTTTTGAACCTTTTGGTGCTTGTGGTTCATCTTTTCCATCCCACTTAGGGTCATAAAACAGGTTAGTAGCACCTACAAAATCCATAATAGTAAAGAAATCTTTTCCCTCAAATACTCTAGTTCCACGACCTATAATCTGTTTAAACTCTGTCATTGATTTAATAGGTGCTGTAAGAACTACATTTCTAACATTTTTGGCATCCACACCAGTTGTGAGCATCTTTGAACTTGTAAGGAGTGTAGGTATATCTCTATCGTTGTTTTGAAACATCTCTAAGAAATCTCGTCCCAAATCTGCTTCATCTGATGTCACTCTTACACAGTAGTTATTGTCTTTGATAGTTTTAAACTTATCTATGCTTATTTTCATATCAAGTGCATGTTTTTGGTTTACACAAAATATGATAGTTTTATCCATAGGGTTCATATTTTGAAGTATGGTTTTTGCGATGAGTTCAGTTCTTTTTGGTATAACGACTTGCTTTTCAAACTGTTCTAACTTTATTATCTGTTTATCTAACTCTCCCGTTATGATGTCGTTAGGATTAAACTTGTACTCATCTATATTTGTTTGGATTCTTTTTACTTTGTAAGGTATCAAAAAACCATCGTTAATACCATCTTTGAGAGAGTATTCGTAGATAGGTTCTCCAAAGTACTTGTAAGTATCTCCGTTATCATCTCTTTTTGGTGTGGCTGTTAAACCTAAATGAACGGCACTACCAAAGTGATTTAAAATATCTCTCCAAGAACTTTCATCATTTGCACTACCACGGTGGCACTCATCTATGATGATAAGGTCAAAGAAATTAGATGGGTACTGTTTATAGTATGCAGTTACATCGTCCTCATTCTCCTCTTCCACAGCAAGAGATTGATAGATAGCGAAAAATATATTACCAGCAGTAGGAACCCTGCCACCTCTTTTTTTGATAATTTTTCCATTAATTTCAACACAATCTTTTTCAAGTGGGTTGAATGTGTTCATAGATTGGTCTTTGAGTACATTTCTATCAGCTAGGAAAAGTATCTTAGGTCTTCTATCACTATTATCTCTATTCCACTTAGATTGGAACAATCTGTATGCAATTTGAAAGGCTATATATGTTTTACCAGTTCCAGTTGCAAGGGTAAGTAGAACTCTATCTTTCTCTTCTACAATAGCCTCTATAGTTTTTTGAACGGCGATTTGTTGGTAGAAACGAGGTTTCATCGTTCCCTCTATATAAAAAGGGTGAGTAATTACATCTTTGGCTTTAGGTGTAACTTTCCCATATTTTCTCTCAAAAAGTTCATCTGGAGTTGGGTAGTTTTCAACGAACTCACCTTTACCCTCTAAAAGAGAGTGTTCATATATTTTATGTCCATTGGTTGCATATACAAAATCTATTTTTAATCGCTGGGCATAGTTTATAGATTGTTGTAAACCATCTAACGGGTCTTTAGATTCGGCTTTGGCTTCAATGATAGCAAGGTTAGTATTTTTGTAAGTGAGTAGATAATCAACAAAATATCTCTTCCCCCGTTTTCCACCTATGAGTTTACGACCATCAGTAAAATAATATTCTCTTACTATATTAGATTCTAACCAACCACTCTCCTTAATAGATGGGTCGATAAGTTTTGAACGAGTATCTGCTTCTGAGTAAGCCATTGAACACGCAACCTTACAATTTAATTTTGTCTATTTTATCGTATATTAACCATAATAGAAGTTAAAAAAGTTTTATTTTCAAATTTTACTGAAAGTGCATAAAATCTATACAATACACTGCTATTTTTGTGTCAAATAGTGCTATACTTCCCGATAATTATATACTGATTAAAAGAGATAATAAAAAATATGCAAACACCTTTAGAAAGTTTTATAGACCACAAAGCCAAAACAAATATGCAGTGTGGCTCGTACTCTATGGATATTCCACCACTTAAAGAGGGAGAACAGTACCGTTTTCACTTTGATGCCGTTGCCTGTGTGGGTTGTCGCTGTTGTGAAGTGGCCTGTAATGAACAAAACAATAACCCAGCCGATATAAAATGGCGTCGTGTGGGCGAAATGGAGGGTGGAGAGTTCCCTGCGTTTACACAAATGCTTAACTCCATGAGCTGTAACCACTGTATAGACCCTGAATGTCTTCGAGGTTGTCCTACTGAATCATACATTAAAATTGCTGAGAGTGGCATAGTTGTCCATGATGATGATACCTGCATAGGGTGTCAGTACTGTACATGGAACTGCCCGTATGAAGTGCCTGTGTTTCATGAAGAGCGTAACATTGTGACCAAATGCCATATGTGTCATGAACGTCTTGATGTGGGACAAAGCCCTGCCTGTGTACAAGCCTGCCCTGCTGGAGCGATAGAAATAGAGGTAGTCAATGTAGAAGAGTGGTTAAACCGTGATATTGACGAGCAGGCAAATATGCCATTTTTACCCGATGCACGCATCACAAACTCTACAACACGCTACACACTACCAGAAACTCTGCCTGAAAATATGAAAGAAGTAGATGAGCATATCTTAAAACCTGCACACAAAGAGCTTCCGCTTGTTTTTATGACCGTACTTACACAGATTTCCCTCGGTGGCTTTGGTGCACTCTTTTTGGGTGATTTTATGAGCCTCTTTGGATTTGAAAGTACAAACTGGACAATGGCATTGCTAGTCATGATGCCTGCTGCACTTGGATTACCACTCTCAGCCCTGCACCTTGGTCGTCCATTTTTAGCACTTACTGCTATGAAAAACATCAAAACCTCTTGGCTCTCTCGTGAAGCTTTAGCCCTTGGAGTCTTTACTGGACTTATGTCTGGCATTGTCGCACTATACTTTTTT
Organism: Sulfurimonas sp.; assembly: GCA_015487265.1. Taxonomy (GTDB): domain Bacteria; phylum Campylobacterota; class Campylobacteria; order Campylobacterales; family Sulfurimonadaceae; genus Sulfurimonas. The sequence goes on from WFQD01000089.1 coordinate 4,281, forward strand.
GATGTTTCTCATACCCTGCGTTTACTTGTAGAAGCAATTACTTTGAGTATAGGTATATACGGTATTTATGCACAGAGTATGATTTACCGCATTAAAGCCCGCCCTGCATGGAATAGACCTACAACAAACTTCAAATTTTTCGGAGTTGCCTACATTGGTCTCTTTTTAGTTGCGTTTGTGAGTAGTATTTCAAGTATTCATGAAGCCATCATTCCTCTTACAACAATGGGAATGCTCGGTGCTGTAGCACAGCTTTTCTTCTCGTATGAAGACATCAGAACACTTGATAACAAAGAGAATGCATACCAACTTGGGCGAACAAAAAGGCTTTTAAATGAGAACTTTGCCAATGTCAAAAAAATTCGTTTTGCAACACTGATTGCAGCTGGTATTTTTCTGCCACTTTTAGCACTTGTTATGGTCAGTGCATCATTGAACGCAACAGCTTCACTCTTACTATTTTTAACGATTTTTACTGCGTTTATAAGTGAGATAAGTGACAGATTTTTGTTTTATACAACAGTAGTACCGCTTGGTATGGCAGGTGGTTTCTTTGTCGGCAAACAAAGACATTAAGAGATATAAGAAGGCTTGATAATGATAGATAAAATAAAAGATTTTTTAGGTGTAGATATACAAGAGAAAAAGTATAAACTCTCTCATGATGATACTTTTGGGATGATAAGTGATGAGAAAAAACCCGATAAATGGGTATTTTCTACTTGTGGTTACTGTGGTGTTGGGTGTGGGCTCTACATTGGTGTCAAAGATGGCAAAGCAGTTTACACAAAAGGCAATCCAAAACACTTTGTAAATAAAGGCACACTTTGTCCAAAAGGACTCTCAGAACATCAGATGATAAACTCACCTCATAGAGTACAAACACCGCTTATAAAACATAATGGCGAGTTAAAACCTGCCTCATGGGATGAAACTTTTAGCAAAGTAAGTGCAGAGTTTCAACGCATCCAAAAAGAGCATGGGAACAAGGCTATAGCCGTTATAGGTACTGGACAGTTTTTAACAGAAGAGTTCTACACACTTGGAAAATTTGTGCAACTTGGGTTGCAAACCAACAACTATGATGGCAACACAACACTCTGCATGGCTTCAGCTGTTATGGGTTATAAACAATCCCTTGGAAGTGATGGCCCTACGAGTTCTTATGAAGACTTTGAAAAAGCAGATAGCATCTTTTTAGTCGGTGCCAACATTGCAGATAACCACCCTATTTTAACCCTGCATATCAACAAAAATCCGCAAAAAAAAGTGATAGTTATTGACCCAAGAGCAAGCAAAACTTCACAAATGGCGGATGTTTATGTTCCCATCAAACCACGCACAGATTTAGCCCTTTATAATGGTTTAGCATATATTATCTTAGAGCAAGGCTGGGAGAACGAGGGGTATGTTTTAGCCAATACCAATGGTATTAAGCAACTGAGAAAACATCTTCAAGATTACCCGCCACAAGAGGTGGCAAATATTACGGGAATTGATGTGAAAACACTCTACGAACTTGCTCGTGAGTTTGTCTCAAATGAAAAAGTCATTACTGGCTGGACAATGGGCATAAACCAATCTTTTATGGGAACAGATACCGTCAGTGCTATCATTAACCTACACCTTTTAACAGGACATATTGGACGAGAAGGTACAGGCCCTTTTTCTATTACAGGGCAGTGTAATGCTATGGGAACCCGCGAAACAGGATTTACTTCGAGTTTGCCAGGGTACAGAAATTATGGCGATGAAGCAGCACTCAAAGAGTATGCAAAAATTGTGAATGTCCCTGAGGAGATTATTCCTCGTGAACGCGGTTATAAATATGCAGAGATTATTGATGCCATAGATAGAGGCGAGATTAAAGCACTTTGGGTAACAGCAACCAACCCGCTTGTCAGTTTTGTCAATCAGGAAAAACTCCGTAAAACACTTGCCAAACTTGACCTTCTTGTTGTCCAAGATGCCTTTTTAGGTGATACCGCGCAAATTGCTGATGTCGTTTTTGCCGCAGCAACATGGGGAGAAAAAGAGGGAGTTTACACCAACTCAGAGAGACGATGCAATAAAGCCAACAAAGCAGTAGAGCCCATTGGAGATGCAAAAAGTGACTTTGACATCATTGTTGAATTTTCCAAATATTTTGAGGGTGTCAATGAGATGCTCTTTCCAAACTGGAGTGAACCTCGCGATGCATTTGAGGAGTGGAGAAAAGTCTCTAAAGGACAACTCTGTGATTATAGTGGGATTTCTTATGAACTTTTGGAAGAACATGGAGGAATTCAGTGGCCATGTAATGAGCAATTTCCATTAGGAAGTAAACGACTCTACACTGAAGATATTCCATTTAGAACACAAGATAAAAAAGCAAAACTTCTTTGTTTAGATTGGCACCCTATGGCAGAACCGGCGAGTGCTGCGTTTCCTGTTATTTTAAATACTGGGCGTACTGTTGAGCAGTGGCATACCCGTACAAAAACACGCGATATTGCTATTCTTGACAATCTCGCTCCTGAAGCATGGGTAGATGTGAGCCCCAATGATGCAAAAAAACTCAAAGTAAAATCAGGCGATAGAATGAGCCTTTCATCACCTCGTGGTCGCATTGATGATGTGATTGTTCGTGTGACAGGAAGTGTACGAGAGGGAACAGTCTTTGTGCCTTTTCATTTCAATACACAGCTCATTAACACACTCACACAAGAGAGTTTCTGCCCAAAATCAGGGGAGCCAAACTTTAAACAGACGGCTATTCAATTACACTCACAAGAAGTTCCCCAAGGTTTAAGTTTAGAAGAGCAAGAAATCAGCGGAGCTATCGCACACCATAAAGCAGTGTTTGAGGGAGTTGCTTTTAAAGAAAAAGTCTCTCAAGAAAAAGAGTAGTTGAGACTACTTTTTATTCATTTTATAAACATAAGCTAAAACCTCTGCAACTGCACCAAAGAGTGCTTCTGGAATTGCTTTGTCTAACTCCACTTCTGCATATAAACTGCGTGCAAGTGGTGGGTTTTGTACGATGTGCACATCATTTTCTCGGGCTATTTTTTTTATTTGCGTAGCTATGGTATCGATGCCTTTTGCGGTAACGATGGGAGCATTATATTTTTCATTATCGTACTTGATTGCCACGGCATAATGGGTTGGGTTAGTAATAACAACATCCGCATTGGGCACTTCAGTCATCATCCGTTGCTGTGCCATTTCCATCTGCTTTTGTCGTATTTTTCCTTTAATGAGTGGGTCTCCTTCCATATTTTTCATCTCATCCTTTACCTCTTGCTTACTCATTTTCAACCCATCAAAATACTGTTTTCTTACAATAATAATATCAATAATTGCAAATATAAAGATGATAAAAAGCATTACAAAAGCAATGGTCAATATTTTTCGCTCTGCCCATCCAAGCTGATCTGGCAGACTAAATAAGGCAACAGTAGGTAATTCTGTAATAAAATAAAAGAAAAAAATAAAACCGACACCAAGGGTGGTAAAAGACTTAAATGTAACCTTGATACCATCTATAAGTTTTTTGAGAGAAAAAAGATTTTTCGTTCCCTTTATGGGGTCAAGTTTAGAAAACTTTGGGGCTATGGCATCGGTTGTAAACAAAAAACCAAACTGTGATACAGCAGCCACTATACCAGAAATAGCAACAGCAACAGCGAGGGGCATCACAATGAGTAAAAATTCTTTAATGGTAACAATGGCAATATCTACCATAAAAAGTTGATCAAGCGGTGTGCCAATAAGAGAAAAATAGTACTTCATAAGCAGCAGTACATGTCTTGCCATAAAGGGAAAAAGCATAAGCACAGCTAAAATAGCTACAAAAAGAGTAATAACCCCTGAAGCATCTTGTGATTTTGGAACATTCCCCTCTTTTCGGGCATCTTCAATCTTCTTGGAGGTGGGTTCTTCTGTTTTTTCTGCATCATCAGCCATATATTATGACCTTAATCCAATTTCATCGATAAATCAATCCAATTTGCTTGATGAATTAAAGCACCCGAACTAATAGCATCTACCCCTGTTGCAGCATACGATTCTATAGTTTGTAAAGAGATATTACCACTCGCTTCAAGTAAAATATGCGGATATTTTTCATTTCGATATACAACGACTTCTTTGATCTGTTCTGGTGACATATTGTCGCACATGACGATGTCACAAGCTGCTTGCATTGCCTCTTTTGCTATCATAAAATTTTCCGCTTCCACTTCAATTTTTGCAGTAAAAGGGATTTTTTTTCTTGCGTTTACAATGTACTTTTTGAGATTTTTTATTGTTTTAAGATGGGTGTCTTTTATCATCAAACTATCATCGAGTCCCATTCTGTGATTCACTGCACCCCCTGTTCGTGTCGCATACTTCTCAAATACACGTAGATGGGGGCGTGTTTTTCTTGTATCTAAAAGTTTTACCCCATAAGGTGCTATCAAATCAACATATTTTCTCGTCAAAGTTGCTATAGAGCTTGCATGAAGCAGCATATCAAGCAGTGTTCTCTCACACCTGAGTAAACTGTGAGAATCCGCTTCTATTGTCGCAAGTATTTCACCAAAAACAAAAGCTTCTCCATCTTTTTTTAACCACGATATAGTAATATTTTCTAATTTTGCAAGGGCATTGATGTACTCTACCCCAGCAACAATGCCCTCACTTTTTGCAATAATCTTTGCACTCGATGCCACAGACTCTTCTACTAAAGCATATAAATCTCCACGACCAACATCCTCAGCCAAAGCCTCTTGCACAAATTTTGTTATCATAAGGCTAACATTCTCTCGAGTGCTATTTTTGCCCATTTTTGTGTACTTTCATCAACAAATACTTCATTCATTGGTGCACCCTCATCGATAGATTTCAGTGTCAAATAGACATCTTCTAATGTTGTTTCATTCATTGTTGGACATTCAGGTTTTGTGGAACTCAGAATGTAGGTATTTTTCTCACGCAAGCGATTTACCATGTTAAACTCTGTTCCAACAGCTACTTTTTGATCTTCTGGAAGTTCTTTTATAAATTTTATAAGCTGAGAAGTTGAACCCACAAAGTCACTGGCATCACATATTTCAGGGTCACATTCAGGATGCACTGCTATTAAAATACCTGGGAATTTTTTTCTATAAAACTCTATATCTTCGAGTGTAAAGAGCTGATGCACAGAACAAAAACCATCATAACAGATAATGTCTGCCTCTTTTGGGTCACTGCCATCACCTACTACCATAGATTGAAGTCCCATCTGTTTGGCAATATTTTGCCCCAAACATCTATCTGGCACAAACAATATTTTTTTGCCCTCGCCAAGTGCCGTTGTAATAATACGCTTTGCATTAGAACTCGTACAAACCATACCACCCATCTCCCCTACTTTTGCTTTGACATCTGCATTCGAGTTTATGTATGTAATAGGCAAAATATTTTCTCTACTCACCCCGTTTTCTTCTAAAAATTTCACAGAATCATCATAGTAAATGCCATCTATCATTTTCGCCATCGCACAACATGCAAGCTTTGGCATGACAACCCGTTTATGAGGAGAGAGTACCTTCACACTTTGTCCCATAAAAGCAACACCACAAAAGAGAACAAACTCTGCATCATCATCTCTTGTTTTGATTGCAAGTTCTAAAGAGTCACCTGTAATATCAGCTATTTCAAACACTTCATCACGCTGGTAAAAGTGAGAAACTATCGTTACACTCAGTTTTTCTTTTAATTCATATATTTTTTGTTTTAATTCGTCATTTGTATAGTGCAAAAAAAATCCTATTCTCTTTTTAATATTGCAATTATATCAAAGAATATTAAAAGATGATGTATAAAATTTGGGAGGAAAGATAAGTGGAGGAAAATTACCAAGTATGAGAACTTGGTAACTCTATATTATTTACAAAACAGTTTTGTTTTGTTTTCGTAGTTTTGTAATGTTGCTTGTGCATATGCATCATTACGCATTGTTTTTTTGTAAGAGCTTGCTTTTTCTTGAAATATTTTGCAAAGTCTCTCATCTTTTTGAAATGCACTTCCTGCAAATAAACTTGTGCTCATTGTGATTGTTAAAATTGTTAATAAAATTGTTTTCATATTATTCCTTTATAATTAATATATGCCGAAATTATATCATACTTTATTAATAATGTCAAGTTATTAAAATGAGCAATTTTACTTATATAACTTAAAATAATCCTCGAGAAAAGGAAAATCCAAACGAAGCTTTAGTAATTGACCTGCCATAATCTATAAGACTCTCACCATAGCCACTAAAGATTTTTGTGTACCAGTACATATTGGTTGAACCAAAAAATGGATACATCCAGCCAAGTTCTACAGCACCCTTCTCTCCATCACCCATCCCAAAGTTATATCGAAACATTGTTGAAATTTGATGTTTTCCATATAAATACTGTAGATGAATATCTCCATACCCATAATAGTCTATGATATTTGGATTATCATCCCCTTTTTGATTTGGATCAACTACAGAACCATCAGGGTTTAAGCCACTGCCATTATAGTAACTCACACTCTTGCGTTTTTCTGGAAATTTATACCAAATGCGCGATGTTAAAAAAAGATTTCCCCACTGCCATAAACCACTCATTTGCATTCGGTTCCATGAACGCGATGCATACCCATCTCTTCCATTTGATCGGTGCAAATACCCATAACGAATACTTTTTAAACCAAAATTTTCATCCATATAACTTGAAGATGGCACCGATAAAAAGAGTTCTGGTTCAAAATCCATCTCGCGAAAGGGTGCTGATTTACTATAAATCTGCCACCATACTCTTTGGGTATAGGCTGCAACAAAAGATTCATTCCAGCCAAAAAGATTATAGGTTAAACGCTTTTTAAAACTGATTTGAAATTCTACTTCTTTGTGTGAGTACTCATTATAAAGCTGTTGTTCAGGTCTCAAAGGGGCATTTGGAGGTATTAACTCAGAAAATCTTCTATACTTCTTATTTGCAATACCAAAAGGAAGCATATAATTTTTATGATAGGGGGTTAAACCAAAAAAATGGTCTTGGTAGAGCTCTTTTATAAGTGATTTTGTCTCTGGTGTTGGGGTATCGACCTTAGAAATTGTAAATGTTGTCCCTTTATCATCGACACTAGGGTCAAGCTGTGCATCAAGTTCATCTACAAAAGGCAGCATACTCTTACTTTTGTTTGGCTCTTGCTTTAAAGATGTGATACAATAATTGTACCCTTTTGCCATACGTTTATACCACTGCATTGACTTTTTATAATCAACCTTGACCCCTATACCATTTTCATATATATACCCAAGTTGGTACATTGCCTCTTTTGAGCCCTCTTTTGCCTCTTTTTCAAGTTTTGCTATTGAAGGTGGACATACAGACGCAAAAAGACTCACTGAGAGACTCAGCCATAAAATTTTTTGTAACATTTGAGAAAAACCCCTTTTTAAAAACTATATTTTAAACTTGTAAAAAACATGTCATTGTTGTGAATAGCATCAAACAAGGGACTCCCCTGCATATAATCAACATACCCTATACTACTACTCAGATTATCGTTTATTTCATAATCAAACCAAACTCTTTGAAATCCACCCTCATTCAAACTTTTTCCATACAAAGAGAGCAAGTAGTTTGCTTTGAGTGTATCATTCATAAAATCTGAACTCACTCGTAAGGCTGATTGTGTAACATCTTTAGAATCTTTAAGAAATTTGTTGGCTATATCAAATGCAATAACTGTTTCATCAATGCCATTATATTCAAATCCAACTAAGATATGACTAAAAGTTTTATCTTGTGTACTCTGAATTCTATATTTATCGAAGTACGCACCCTCTGATTTAAAAAGCCAACTACCATAAATATAATTCAAAGCATATCCAAACATATAAAGTTCATCATGACTTACAAGTGCATCTTCTGTTGTTTTAGCTGCATATAAACTCATATCCCAAGCACTAAAAGTCCCTTCTAAACTCAGTGCATAGGAGGGCTTTTTGGTCTGATATACAGCAGGTAAGCGTTGTGCAAATGGATAAAAATCACTCCCAAACGCAGGGTTTTTACTATATCTTGTCTCGCCTATTACAATAGCACTCGCCGCCCAATCTCCAAAATAGTAATCAAACTTTGCCATGGCTACGGGTAAACGCAGGTCTTCTATATCTGTGACCCCTGGGGAACGGTTATCAAGAGGGTTGAGTATATCTGTCACACGAATAGTATCTGAACGTCCCCACACAAGTACTTGTCGCCCTATTTTATAATCTAAATTATTTGTGATTTTTCCTTGTAGATACAAATCAAAAATTTCTGCTTCGTAGCGCATATCATCTTTTTCTTCTTGTGTATAGCTTCTATCACGCTGCACATCATAAATAAAATCATAAAAAGCTTTTGCACTCACTCTTATTTTATTGTTTTCATTGAAATTATATTCTGATTCAAGATAAAGTGAAGATTTTAGAGAGTTCAGATTGTTATGTGGAGTTGTATTGTGGGTTGCAATGTTTGCTTGTTGCTCTAAGTTTCCAAGAAAATAGTAGTTCTTTTTTTCTATCTCTTCTACAACAACTGCTTCGCTCTCATCCTCAAATCCATCATCAAACTCATCGGCAAAACTAAAAGAAGCAAACAAGAGTAGACTTGCAAAAAATAACTGCAACAACTAGAGTCCCTTTTCAAGTCTTCGAGTTGTAAAAAGTGCATCTTCTAGGGGAGTATTGATTTGTATATTTTTAAATTGTAAAATCGTCTTATGTGTCATCTTTTTCCCGCGTTTACTCATCATTTTCATCTCATCTATCACCCAAACACCACTCTGTTCATGCATTTTACTCACATCAAGGTACTTCTTTTTCGCTTTATTTTTCAAAGTATAAATGGCACGTCTAAGCATATAATTGTCTTGTCGAATGAGTAAAATCCCTTTGGTATAGCCCGTTTCATCAATAATTTCTTTACTTCTTGGAGTTGTACTAATGACCCATACCTTCTCACCCTTGACACTACTCTCTTTAAGCAATTTAAAATCATAATCATCTAAATCTTTATCGGTCATATCGGAGTAAGAGAAATCACTTCCCATAAAGCTTGAGCTTTTATCGGAACTTGGAATGCGTTTTGTCTTTTTCAGTGCTGGAAGATAGAGCCATTGGTCATCATCTTTTTTACTATTATCATAATCGTATGTTAAAAATGCCGTGTTTTTGACATCACTTGGAGATTTAAAAAAAAGCAGTCTGTGCTCATCTACCCCAAAATCTTTCGAGTAACTTTTTATCTGTCGCACTCTTTTTTTCTTATTTTTATCTATGAGTACCATAATCATATCTTGAACGATTGTATCGCCATCATAGCGTGCATCTACTTTTTCCATGATTTTTCTTGCTTTGGCATCATCTGCATAAACAAGTCCTAAAATCATACTAAGTATTAAAACTATTTTTATCATTGTATCCATCCTCTTTTGCTTACTACCATCATAATCGCTGGTACTAAAAGTAAATCAGCCAATAGGGCTATGAGTATCACTGACCCTGTCAAAAATCCAAAGTTAAAGGTTGAGTACATATAGCCTTGTGTGTAACTAAAGAAACCTAAAGCAAGGACGATAGAAGTAATCACCATTGCCTTACCCGTTGTTAAAAATGTTTTGCGAATTGCCTCTTTTTCATCTCCGCTCTCTTTATAATAGCGTCTGAAGTTATGCAAGAAGTGGATTGTGTCATCCACCGCTAGCCCTATAGCAATCGAACCAATAAGCAAAGTAAACATATCTAAAGGAATTTTCATAAAATACATAATCAACAAACCTACTATAATAGGTGCGAGATTTGGAATCATAGAGAGTAAGCCTAAACGCACACCCCCTAAAATAAAAATCATTAAAATAGCAATCGCACTATAGGCGATAAGATAACTTTGCACGGATGATTTCACAGACTCTCCAAGTGTTTCATTGAGTAAAACAACGACCCCTGTTTCCATCACACTTGCATTTGGAAACGCAGTTCTAAACACATCGCCAATATGCTTAATAACAGGTTCAGATTTAATGGCATCTAACCAAGGCAATTTAATCGTCACTCTTGCCTTAGAGAATTGACTATCGACTAAATCTTCTAAATCATCACTCCCACTATTTTCAAAAAGGAGCATCTCTTGTGCGATGAGTGCATAATCATTTGGCACAACATATGCACTCTGTTTATTGGCATGTAAGGCACGATTGGTCTCTTTGAGTACATCTATAATACTCATAACTTTGCCTACCTTATACTCTCCATGTTCATAATGCGACAATTTTTCTGTGACACTATCAAGCTTATGTAATCGCTCTGGTTGGTACCAGCCATTCTCTTCATGTGTATCTATCACAACTTCAACGGTGACTGTTCCTTTGAGCTTTTTATCAAGCAGTTCTGTAGCTGCTCGATTTTCATCAGTTTTTGGAAACCATTTTAAAGGGTTATGGGAGAGTTCTATTTTTGCACCAAAGTACAAAGAGACTCCAATCAGAACAATGCTGACACCGATAATAGATTTATAATGTTTTATAGGAAACGCAGCAAACTTGTGCATAAATTCATCAAATCTATTGTGTGTATGTGTGTCGGAGACTCTTGGCTTTATTTTTGTAATAACCAGTAAAGCAGGTAAGAGTGTGAGTGTTAAAAGAAGCGAAATCACAACACCAAGCGAGGCAAATGTTCCCATATCTGAGATTGGGGCAACTCCAGAGCCTGCAAAAGAGCCAATACCCACAGCAGTTGTCACACTTGTCATCATAATAGCTAAACCTGAGTGCCCTAAGGTGTGTTGTATCGCTTCTTTTTTATCGCCGCTTGCATTAAACGCATCAAAAAAGATAGAGAGCATATGCACCGTTGCCCCAACACTTACCGCAAGTAAAAGAGAAGGGAGTATTTGAGTGGGTAACTTAAACGCAACCCCAAAATATGCCATCAATCCTAAAGTGGCTATAAGCGAAAATGCAACAACAATAACAGGGTAAATCACTGCACTTATACGACGAAACATCAAAAACAGAAAGATAATAATTATCAAAAAAGTAATCTTCATAAACTTTTCCATGTCATGCTTCATCGATTGTTTCAAAGCATCCACAACAACAGTGGAACCGGCAATATGAAGCTGAAAATCAGGAGAGTTATACTTTGCCACCACATTTCTAAGTGCCTTTACAAACTCACTGTTTTGTGTGTCACTCAAATAGACAACTGGTTTTTGTGTTTGTGTCTTGGCATCCAAAGTATCATCTTCAAAACCATCGAGTCCCTCATCATCACTGCTTGCATCACCAACCACAGCAACTGTTTCTATGACAATGGTAGTTATATTGCCTTTTTCATTAATCAGTAAATTTTTATACAGTTTTGAATCTAAGGCAGTCTTTTTGAGCTTTGCAAAACCTGCTGCATCATTTGGCATCGTCTCTACCAAATCATCCACTAAAAGGGCATCTTTTTCACCATGCGTGTTACGAACATTAATAAGACTTGTTATATCGTCAATGTAAGGAACATTCGCTTCTATATCTTCTTGCATTTTTTTGAGTTTTTCTAAAAATGCTTTTGTAAAGATTGTATCACTTGAAATAGAAATGATTGCTCGTTCATCTTGTCCAAACTGATTTTTAAATTTGTAATAATCTTTTAAAATTGGGGAAGATTCATGCAAAAACCCCTCATTTGAGGTGTCCATTTTCAGAAGGTGAAGCTGAGAGATTGGCAAAAACATCAAAAGCAAAATAAAAAAGATAATCTTTTTTGGATGCTCATATATAAATGTGCCAAAACCCTCAAGCTTTTTTTCTACATTTGCATGATACATTCAAATTCCTTAATTATTTTATTATGATGGATTATAGCAAAATATTGACAACTTTGAGAGTAATAAAAAGCTTTTTATCTTTTTCAAAAACATCTAAGGCAGTATCTATAGGAAATTTTTCGGCTAAGAGTGTGCCTTGCAAGGAGTGAAGTACATGCATATATTTTTGAAAAAAAGGTGTGGTTATATGGTCAATATGATCTTTTTTAACAATATCGGCTAAAGCCCCCATCGCACAGTAGTAAACACTTTTATTCACTGAGCGCTGGAGCATATAGTTGTGCATGAGTTCAATGTTATTAACAAGTACCTCTTTTTCAACACTGTTTAATTGCTTATTTTCATTGGCTCTTTGTAGGTTATGTTCTATCTCCTCTTCAACATTATGATTTGTTTTATCGAGTAAAGTCTCTAAATCAGGGCAATACTTTTCTAAAACCTGCATCATATTTTCATAAGATATATCAACATCTTCCTCGCAAACATAGCGTTTATTTTCTATGTACTCATGATCGAGTGCTTTTAAAAGTCGTGCGACAATGGGCAAATAGACATATTTGTCTTCTTTATTGGTGTCAAACTCTATGCCAGTGTGCGATATAATTGGTTTAGGTCCTACATATTGCAAAGTCATTTGTGCCTCTTAAAAATCATCGTCATCGTTCTCAAATGCAGCAAGTTCTTCTTGGTATTTTTTCTCTTCTAAGGCTTTTTTTTCTGCAGCTGACATAAAAGTTTGCCCTACCAACACACCTATATGCGTTTTATTATCAAGTTTATACATATAAGCATATGCCCCATAAAGTATGCCTATAAATGCAAGACTCACTATAATGGCTTGCGCAGTATCAAAACGTTGTACTCGCTCTTTGACCTGTAACTCACATGCACCACCCGGGCAATTTGTCGCTTTTTCTTTTTTAAACAAGTTAAACAGCATACAGCCAAAACAAAATGAAAATGCAGACTCCATAATAAGCAGTAAAAGACAGATAATGCAGATAAATACTTTGAGCGGATTAGGTTGCCAATGGATGACTAAAAGATAAAACATAGGCAGTGCCAAAACAAGCCCTATGCCCCAAGCAAAGCGTTTTTGTGCAGCACCTACATACTCAGGTTTTTGGTTTCTTACAAAAAAGCGTCCCATCAATAAAGAGGGAGAGTATGCAGGATTAATCACCCGTATGAGAAAATCCAAGGTAAAAAACGCAATAAAATAGCGTGTCACTACTCCATGCCCTAGCATTACTGCGTTTGTTAAACTGAGTAAACCTATGGCAAAGAGTATTCCCGCTCCTGCCCTTGCTTCTCTTTCATTGAGTACGAGTACATCATAACCTGCTACTTTTTCACCATATTGAAAAAATTTATTCATAAAGGCATTATACCAACTTAGACTTAGCAAGAGCCGCTTCTATCTCTTGTTTTGTGACTTCACCATCAAGGTTTAAAGAGACATCCCCATCTTTACCTTTGACATCCATCCCTTTAATCTTTGCTTTTGTACTCTCACTCATACAATCACACTTTCCTGTTGAACAGTTCTCTACCATTTTTACAATGTTTTGCTTTTGCACAACACCTTGAAATTTTATACTCACACCGCTTTGTGTTTTTTCTACATTTTTCTTCATTTTCTTCTCCATATTTTAAATTAACCCTAAAAGAGCGACGAAAAGGACTGGTGGTGTTATCACTAGCCCTACTTTCATGTACTCGCCCCAGCCTATTTTCACCCCTTTTTGTGCTAAAACATGCAACCATAAAAGTGTTGCAAGCGAACCAATAGGGGTCATTTTTGGTCCAAGATTTGAGCCTAAGATATTGGCATATACTAGGGCTTCATTGCCTACATACCCTACTTTGTCTATCGCGATGTCCATCAACATAATCGTTGGCATATTGTTCATCACAGAGCTAATAAGTGCAGATAAAAATCCTGTCCCTATGATAGCTGTATTTGTGCCATAACTTTGCAGTGCCACAATCCACGAAGCAATGATGTCCGTGAGTCCTGCGTTTTTTAAACCATACACAACGACATATAAACCGATGCTAAACCATACCACTTGCCAGGGGGCTGCTTTAATGGTTGCTATGGGTTTAGTCGCTTTATAATGATTGGCAATCAACAAAAAGAGTAAAGCCCCTCCAAGAGCAAAGAGTGAAACAGGGAGATGGTAGCTATCGCCTACAAAGTAGCCTATCATTAAAAAAAGAAGAAAAAACCAAGAGAGGTGAAACATCTTTTTATTTTTAATGACAGAGGCTGCTTCGGGGAGTTGTGCGACATCAACACGAAGTGGAATATCTTTTCTAAAGTAAAGCCATAAAATAGCGATGGAAGCACCAATGCTTAAAAGGTTGGGTAAAAACATATGTTTTGCATACTCTATAAACCCTATGTCAAAGTACCCTACTGTCACAATATTGGTTAAATTTGAAATCACAAGAGGGTTTGAGGCACTATCGCCTATAAAACCCCCTGCCATCAAAAATGCAAAGATAGGCAAAGGCTTCATTTTAAGGTATTTCATTTTTGCTAGAAGGATAGGTGTTAAGATAAGAGCTGCCCCATCATTGGCAAAAAATGCCGCGACTAAAGCCCCAAGAAGTAGGATGTAGACAAACATTTTATTCCCACTTCCCCCACTCAGCTTTGCCATTTTTATGGCTGCCCACTCAAAAAATCCTATCTCATCTAAAACCATAGAGAGAATAATAATCCCAATAAATGCTAAAGTTGCATCCCAAACGATGGAAGTTACAGTCATGACATCTTCAAAACTCACAACTCCTAAAAGTACGGCGACAATAGCCCCAATAACCGCAGAAGTACCAATCTGTAAATCTTTTGGTTGCCAAATAATAAATGTTAATGTCACTAAAAAGAGTGTTAACGCAAGTAGCATATATTTTCCTTATGTCGAAATTATAGCAAATTTTTCTTAATAAATCAATATATCTTGATATAATTATATTTTTATGCTAAAATTGCACATTAGGAGTCAATATGGATGTATTTTTAAAAACAGTATCCGCCTTAAATGATGAAACACGTGTACTACTACTGCGTTTTCTTGATGAAAATGGAGAGTGTTGCGTTTGTGACTTACAAAACTCACTGCAAATGATACAGTCGCGTTTATCTCGCCACTTAAAGATACTCAAAGATGCTGGTTTTCTTCGAGTTGAACGCAAAGGAACATGGGCATACTACTCTGTAAGAATGCCCTTAGATAGATTTCGATCAGAAGCTTTAGAAGAGATACGACACTTAGCAATAAGTTTACCAACATTACAAACAGAAAATAAAGGATGTAACATATGAAACAAAAAAAAGAGGTCTTAATTTTATGCACGGGAAATAGTTGCCGTTCTATCATGGCTGAAGCACTTATCAATGTGAAACTCGGTGAATGTGTCCATGCACAAAGTTCAGGAGTGAAAGCAAGTGGAAAAGTCAATCCAACAGCACAAGCTTTACTCCAAGAAAAAGGGTACTGGAGAGATAGCTACCACTCTAAGACCATCGAGACTGTTTTAGAGAGTGCTTTTGACCTTGTGATTACCGTGTGCGATGCAGCCAAAGAGACCTGTCCGATGTTTCCTAAAGCGGTAAAAACAATGCACATTGGTTTTGAAGACCCGAGTGGGAAAGCAGCTGAGGAGTACGAAAAAACCCTCACTCTCATAGAAAATGAACTTTTACCTGTTATCGAAAAAGAGCTGTGTGAGTATTAACTCTAATTTGCTATCATTTTGACAAAAATCATGACTGGATATTTTATGAAAAAAATTATACTTCTTCTATCACTTCTTTTTACAATGACACTCTATGCAGATGCACAGAGACTCGCTCCAACCCCTTACAATATTGCTAAAATGTACATCGGGCATGGGCAACCTTACTTTTTAGAAATAGGTGCTGAGAGTTGCCCAAGCTGTAAAATTATGGGCTACACACTCAAAAACATCAAAGATGAAAATCCAAAACTCAATATAGTCTATATAAATGTTGGTAACGAGAGAGAAATTGCACAACAATTAGGTGTGCAAATGATTCCCACACAAATTATCTATGACAAAGATGGCAAAGAAGTCTATAGACATGTAGGCAAGCTCAACTCACTTGAACTCGACGAAATATTTGAAAAATACCATTTCTAATTTTTTTGTCTTTTCTTCACTTTTTTTGCCTTAAACTCTTTACTCGCAATATTTTCTAAAAAGACCGTTGCATAGGCACCTTTTGGAAGAGTAAAGGCTATTTTCATAATGTCAAAGTTATTGTTATACTCAAGCTGTAAATCTTTTGGAAATACAATGGCAGGACGACGCAAGCCTTTGTCATATAAAAATCCATCATCATATTTCGCTTCTATTTCCCCTGCTTTTGCACGAGCACGAAATACATCACGACCACATAAAAGTCCAGTAGGCAATACTTTTTTTGCTTCAAAATCTTTTTGTGGTATACTTTTGGGAGTAAAAAGTTTGCCTTCCTCACTCATGTAAATATCTCCTTCAAGGAGCATATACTTGCCATTATTCTCTTTACGACTCAAAAGTATACGCTCTGAGAGCCAATCATTAAAAAAAACACTTTGATAGATTGAGACTAAAAACTTTTTGAGCTTTGCATCTTCTATATGCAACTCCCCATCAATCATCGCTTTTGCTTGTTCTATAGAGTCTGCATCCCGACCAAAACGCTGGTACCCAAAGTAGTTTGGCAAACCAAATTTTTCTGATTTTCTAGCCAATTTTTCTATTTGTCCTGCTTGAATTTGATTGACTTCAAACAAGTTAATCGTAAAACGATTCCCTCTCAAATCACCCATTCGTATAGAATGTGTATGGCGGGTTTTATCTAAGATTTTTATTTGAGGATGGCGAAACTTTTTGAGTGACTTTTCATACTTTGCTTCAATACTTATGTATTGTGAAGTCGTTGCATGTTTATCTTTTAAACCTGCATAGCCTATTTTCTCGGCATTAATGTTCAGGTGTTTTGCAAACGCAGCAACCATATCCCATGTTGTCAGTTCTATTTTTTGCACATGCAAAATAACAAAATTCCCGTTCCCTTTCCATGCTAAACCTATCTCATCAACAATAAAATCTTTTTGATTTTGTTCAAACTTAAAATGTATTGGCTCTTTTTCATCTAAATATATTCTTGGCATTATTCTTCTTTATAATTGTAAAAATTTTAATTTTTTTGTCGCTATATTTATATCTTTTTGTATAGCCTCTTTGAGTGCTTGGAGTGTAGCAAATTTTTTGTTATCTCTTATGAAAGATACAAAACTGATACTTGCGTTTGTTTCACATACCACCTCAGTATCTAAAATATGTGTCTCCACAGCAAAACTGCCATCTGTTGAAACGCGATGTCCTATAAAGGAAACAGAGGGATGTAGGTGTTCTTCATTATCTATTCTTGTTAATGTAGCATACACACCCTCTTTTGGCAGTAAAAAGCCTTGCGTTTGTATATTGACTGTGGCTACAAGTTCTTTTGCTCCAAGTCCTTGCCCTCGAACATATTTTCCTCGGATTGTATAATTGTGTCCTAAAAAATTGTTTGCCCCTTCTATATCTCCAAGTTGTAATTTTGCACGTATTTTATGCGAGTGTATCGAATCATTTTTATATTTTACTTCTTCCACTACTACGACTTCTCCAGAAAACATCTCTTTTAAATCAGCAGAAGAGTAGCATCTATTTTTTCCAAAATGAAAATCATAGCCAACAACAATTTTTTCTAGTTTTGGAAAGTTTTCTTGTAAAAATTGAAGAAATTCAACACCATCGAAATGGCGAATTTCTTCTAAATCAACAATAAAAAGAGGATAATGTGTGAAATTTTTTCTTTCTTCATGTGGAGTAAGGTTTGCATAGCCTGTCTCTATCACAAGGACAGTCCCATGCTTCCCTAATTTTTGAAAAAGTGCCTGATGTCCCAAATGCATTCCATCAAAACCACCAATTGCTATTGCTGTTGTTGTATTCATTTGCGAATCATAGCATTTTTTAGTTTGTAAACGAGTAAAAGCTATTTCCTAAAATAATAACAGTACTCTAAATTTCCCTCTTTCCCAGTAACACTTGATGGCATTTTACTCTGCAGAGACCATTTTTTTAAGAGACAAGCATCTTCAAACTTTTGCATTGCATTGGCAATGGCTTTTTTGTCGAGTACTACACCATTTTTATCGCGTTTAACTTCACGACCTACTTCAAACTGTGGCTTAAAAAGTAAGATTATATCAGCAGATGCAAGTCTATCAACATCTTCTAAAATGTATAAAAGAGAGATAAATGCCACATCACTCACTATCAAGTCAAACTTTTTGTCTGATTGAAAATCGCGTATATCGCACTGCTCATAGACACTCACTCTTTTGTCTGCTCTTATACTTTCATGTAACTGTTGAGTGCCTACATCGACACAACTCACGCCAGCAACATCTGCTTCTAAAAGTACTTGTGTAAATCCCCCTGTTGAAGAGCCTATATCTAAAGCATGCTTTCCCTTTATATCTAGTGCTATTGCTTCTAAAAAGTTAAAAAGTTTATAAGCGGCACGCGAAACATAGGCTTTATGCTCGCCTACACTCACTTTCTCTTCATTTGTGAGGGGGAAAGAACTCTTTTTGATTATCTTCCCATTCACACTTACAAGCCCCTCTTTTACCAAATCCTGTGCTTTGTTACGACTTTGTGCTAGATTGTTTTCTACAAGATAGTTATCTAACCTCACAGTAATATGCCTCGCATCTCTTCTTCTGTAAGTGTTTTTACCCCGAGTGAAATTGCCTTCTCGTATTTACTCCCTGCATCTTCACCATAAATCAAAAAGTCTGTTTTTTTACTCACACTCGAACTGACTTTCGCACCAAGATTTTCAAGTAAAGTTTTTATACTCCCTCGACTCTCGCTCATACTCCCCGTGAGTACAACAGTTTTTCCTTTAAAAGCATTCTCTTTGGCTTCTTCTTTTTGAAGCGGTTCTCGTGGTACTAAAATGCTTTCTAATTTTTCTATGGTTTGGCGATTGACACGGATAAACTCTAAAAGCGATTCAGCCATCTCCTCCCCAATCCCATCACAAGCGATAATTTCCTCTTTACTTGCACTTGTAAATGCAGCCCCAAAAGCATCTGCCAATGTTTTAGAAGCTACTTCACCTATATGCTCTATCCCCAAAGAGTTTATAAAACGCCAGTACTCCTGCCCCTTTGCATTCTCTAATGCAGTGAGTAAGTTTTGTGCTTTTTTCTCTTTAAATCCTTCAAGTGTCAATAAATCTTCTAAAGTTAAAGCAAATAAATCAACAACATTTTTGATAAGCCCTGATTTAAAAAGTATTTCAACTATTTTTATGCCAAGCCCATCGATGTTAAGACAAGGTTTCGATGCGAAATAGATAATCGAGTTCACAACCCGTGCCTCACAAGAGAGGTTTTGACACTTGAGTAAAACATCTTCTTGCAAAAGTTCACTCGCACAAATAGGACAATGCGTCGGTTTAATAAACTCTTTTTCATTCCCCTTACGTTTATGCACCAAAACTTTCATGATTTTTGGTATCACATCCCCACTTCGTAGGATGATGACACTATCGCCAAGTCGAATATCTTTACGTTGAATCTCATCAAAGTTATGCAATGTTGCTCGCTCAACTACCGCTCCATCAATCTCAGTAGGTGCCACAATAGCCACAGGAGTCACAGCCCCTGTACGACCCACTTGTAAGATAATATCTTTGACTTGTGTTATCTTCTCGAGTGCAGGAAATTTATATGCAACCGCCCAACGCGGTACCTTAACAGTATAGCCCATATCTATTTGAGCACTAATTTCATTTACTTTGATAACCATCCCATCAAGCATCATTTCATAGGAATCTCGCTCCGTGTTCATCTGTTGGTAAATCGCCTCAATTTCATCGCCATTTTTACACACCCTACTTTGTGGTGGTTTACGAAAACCCATTTGATAGATACGCTGCATTTTTTCATGCAAGAGCTTTTCTTGTAAATTATTTTCACCAATGCCATAAGGTAAAAAAACGAGATTGCGTTGTGCCGTAATGCTTGAGTCGAGTTGGCGCAGACTCCCTGCCGCAGCATTGCGTGGATTTGCAAAAGGAGCTTCACCCTCTTTGAGTCGGATTGCGTTTATTTTTTCAAACTCCTCTTTAAAAATAACCACTTCCCCACGGATTTCTATGAGTTCTTTATGTTCAATCGTTAAAGGAATCGAACGAATTGTTTTGACATTTTGAGTAATGAGTTCACCAACACTCCCATCTCCTCGTGTTATACCTCTTACAAGTACCCCATTTTCATAGACCAAATCAAGACTTGCTCCATCATACTTTGGTTCACAATAAAAAGAAATATTTTCATCAAGCTTGTATGTTTTTTTGAGCCATGCCTCTAAGTCTTCTCTATTAAAAATATCTTCTAATGACCACATACGGCTTAAATGTGCCGCTTTGACAAACCCCTCACTTATACTATCTCCTACCCTTTGGGTGGGCGAGTCAGGCAAAATATCTTCAGGATGTTCAGCTTCATACTCCACTACTTTATGATAGAGTCTATCATACATCTCATCGGTTGTAATGGGGTCATCTAAAACATAATAATGTTTCGCATAAAGGTTAAGTTCTTCTACTGCTTTTTTATATTCATTTTTTTTCATATTGGTCGAATTATTACATAATCTCGATTAATTCCTACTAATTGTTACAGAGATGTGATACAATAAATAATATATTCAAAAAGGTAATAGAACTATGAAAAATCTCTCTATCAAAACACAAGTGCTCATTATGATTTTAGGTGCCCTCCTCGTCTTAGGCATCATAACCTCTGTAAGTTCTGTTTACAAAAGTAAAAATGCCCTGCTTCAAGGCAATTTTGCAAAACTCACAACTGTAAGAGATTTTAAAAAATCACAGATAGAAGAGTTTTTTCAAACCAATATCGCCACCTTACAAGTAGTCTCTATGAGTAATAATGTAGAGTATTTAGTTGATGACTTGTACCGTTTGGAAGAAAAAATGGAACTCAATCCTTCAGGGAAATTCCCCATAGAAGACCCGCTTGTTGATGAGACCATTGAACCCTATGATAATTTCTTTCAAACATTCATCAAAGAGTATAAATTTGAAGATATTTTACTCATTAATGCACAAACAGGACAAGTCCGCTATAGTGCAAGAAGAGGTAAAGATTATGGAGCAAACCTAAAAACTGGTGCTTTGCATTCAAGTTCTTTAGCAAAAGTTTATAACAAAGCCATAAAAAGTGGCAAAGCAAGTTATGTAGATATGGCTCCTTATGCAGCCAATCAAAATAAACCTGTTCTTTTTTTAGGTATTCCTGTCAAAATAGAAGATGAAATCAACTCTATTTTAGTCCTTGAAATTGCAGGATCTTCCATAAATCATGTCATGCAAAAAAGAATAGGCTATGGAAAAACGCAAGAGGATTATCTTGTAGGTGCAGATCATTTAATGCGAAGCGATAGTGTGCTAGATAAAAAGAAGCACTCTATTCTCTACTCATTTGCACATCCCGATACAGCTGCAATTAACACAGTCCCGGTCAATATAGCACTCAAAGACACCAATGCTACTGGTGCAACAGGTATATTTACGGAATACAACAAGAAAAAAGTACTCGCAGCTTATGGAACAATAAAAGTCGGTAATGACATTACCTGGGCAATTATTTCAGTCATTAATGAGGATGAAGTTTTAGTCACCTCAAATAGCATTAGAAACTTTATTATTCTTGAGCTTATTATTATCTTTGCAATTATTAGTTTACTCTCTATCTATGTACTCAATAACAACATGATTACACCACTCAATAATTTTAAAAAGACCCTCTTAGAAATCGGAGAAACAAAAGATTTAACAAAATCCCTTGAGTGTAATGCCCCAGCAGAAATAGAAGATATGGCAAGAAGTTTCAATATGCTTTTACATGATTTACAACATCTCATCAATAGTGCAAAAACAACATCAACACACAATACAAATAAAGCAACAGGCTTATCTTCACATGCCCATGCTGTTGGTAAGAACATTGCAACATCAGCAGATATTATTAAAGAAGCAAGTCTCTCCTCAAATAAAATCAACAATGAAATCACTACAGCAATTCAAGAAGCACAGAAAAATAAAGAGGAGATTATCAAAGCAAACAATATGCTCAATGAGGCAAGAGATGAGATTATTACATTGACAAACCAAGTGCAAAACTCCTCTGAAATTGAAGTGGAACTTGCAAACAAGATGGATGCACTCTCAAGTGAAGCAAGTAATGTCAAAAGTGTTTTAGAAGTCATTGGAGATATTGCAGATCAAACCAATCTTCTTGCATTAAACGCAGCTATTGAAGCGGCTCGTGCTGGAGAACATGGCCGTGGTTTTGCTGTTGTGGCAGATGAAGTTCGTAAACTTGCAGAACGGACACAAAAAAGTCTTGGTGAAATCAATGCGACGATTAATGTTATTGTGCAATCCATACAAGAAGCCAGTGAAAATATGAATACAAATTCTCAAGAGATACAAAACCTTGCACAAATTGCTACAGCAGTAGAAGAAAAAATCAATACGACTGTCACTATTGTAAACAATGGCACACAAGCGAGTGACAAAACAGTAGAAGATTTTGAAAATACTGGCGATGCTATTGAGAGCATAGCAAAAATTGTCACTCAGATAGATACACTCTCAGTCGAAAATGCCCAAAATGTAGCAAATATTGTCACAACTTCACAAGAACTCTCACAAGAAACACAAGAACTCAATACACAACTTGAGACTTTTAGAACATAAGGCTTACTGAAATAAACTCGCAACTTCACTCATAGTTGCGATGAGTTCATTTTTTGTTTTGTATTTGAGTACTTTTCTATTTTTCACATTTTCACCCGGTGGAGTATAATCAAACACTAAAACATACTCAATAAGTTTTACTTTTTCTCCATACAAATCAAACCATTCTAAACTCATTTCTGCAATTTCACCCTGCATATCTATCACAACAGCTGCATAGAGTCGTGTAAGATTTTTTAAACTAATTGCCCCATCTTTTGAGTTATAAACCACTATCTTCATCCTTATTTAAATTTTTTTTCATTGTGCCATTTTTCATTTTCAAATATGCAAAAAATCCAAATGTTACCCCTATAATTATGGAAAAAACTCCAAAATAATCATCCCGTTCATATGCCATAATAATCCAACACATATCTGCAAAAAGGTAGACAATCACTGCCTCATAAATTTTGCCTTTGTAGGTTAAAAAGGCACCTACATTTAAAAGTAAGCCTCCAAGCACTGCAAAACTCATACGATTTCCTCTAAAGCACTTTTTTTAATAATCCATGTAAAATACAGACCACCCACAACAAAACCTCCTGCCATGAACGATGTAATAGCCTCTAAAGAAAAAGAATGTGTCGCTAAAAAACCAATCATAAAGGAGGTAAAAGCCGCTGAACTTAAAAAAAGCATATCATTATATGCCACAATTCTACCATAATATTTTTCTTCTATATTTTTTTGTAAAAGTGTATAAGTATAAGACCACAAGGTCGTTGTAAAGAGTCCAACAAGCAGACTTGCAAGCAACGAAAAATAAAAATCATACATCACAAAAGCCCAAATCAAAACAGCAAGTGCTTGTGCAAAAAAGAGCATTACAACAACTCTATTGTTTAAAAATTTTGATAACACCATTGGACCAATAACCAAACCTACAGCACGCGAAGCATGGAGTAAGCCTAAGGCTAAAGAGGTTGCAAGTAATCCAGCATAGTATTTATCGACCATTAAAGCCACAAGAGCATCAAATGCAGTCAGACCTACAAAAGCATGTAAAAGCATAAGTTGCCAAGCCAAAGGTTCTTTTCTTAAATAGACAAAGGTATCTCGCATCATTTGTATAAGATTTTCACTTTTATGTATAACATCGACTTCTATTTTTACTGTATAAAGTAAAACAAAAGCACTCAAAAACATCATACTGTCAAAAATGAAAGCAAACTTTACCCCAAAAGCATACACAACAAAACCGCCTAAAGACATTCCTAAAGTGTACGAAAATGACCAAATCACAGAGTGCATTTCATTAGCTTTTTGTAATTTTTTTGCAGGCAAAATTTTTGGTAAAAGTGACATTTCCGTTGTAAAGTAAAAGGATGCAGCTGCCATTTTAATAAAGATTAAAATATACAAAAGCATTAAATCATCAACACCGCTCACAAAAATTAAAAAAAATGTTGC